>DBGFJU010000018.1:0-5149 GCA_048529485.1 Collinsella aerofaciens
CCCGATGCAGAAGGCTGACATCGCCGTGCCGATGACCGACATCCGCTACCCCGGCGTCAAGGCGGGCTGATACCTGATAAATCTCTAGTCCGGCTGCATGATACTTGTTGTAGAGTTCACGCAACATCATGATGCGCTTGGTGCTCTGCTTCTGGTGACGCTGCCGAGGTCTACTTCCTCCAATTCAAGCCTGAGGTCGACAAGGAGTGGAAGGAGATCGCCAAGGCGTACAAGGAGGAGAAGGGCGTCGAGGTCAAGATCGTGACCGCCGCCTCCAACACCTACGAGGAGAAGCTCAAGTCCGAGATGTCCAAGAGCTCCGCTCCGACCCTGTTCCAGGTCAACGGCCCCACCGGTCTTAAGAACTGGAAGGATTACTGCGCCGACCTGTCCGATACCAAGCTCCGCGGTGAGCTCATTGACGACTCCCTGGCTCTGCAGTCCGACGGCAAGGATGTGTGCATCGACTGGGTTCAGGAGAGCTTCGGCATTATTTACAACAAGCAGCTGCTCGAGAAGGCTGGCTACAAGGCCGAGGACATCAACTCCTTCGACAAGCTGAAGGCTTGTGCCGACGACATCCAGGCCCGCAAGGACGAGCTTGGTGTCGAGGGTGCCTTCACTTCCGCCGGCATGGACGACTCCTCCAGCTGGCGCTACACCACCCACCTTGCCAACATGCCGCTCTACTACGAGTTTGAGAAGGAGCACAACCAGGAGGACGACGAGATCAAGGGTGAGTTCCTCGACAACTACAAGCAGATCTTCGACCTGTACATCACCGACTCTACCTGCGATCCTTCGCAGCTTGCTTCCAAGACCGGCGACGACGCCACCAACGAGTTCGCAACCGGCAAGGCCGTCTTCTACCAGAACGGCTCTTGGGCCTACTCTGACCTCGTCAAGGCCGGCATGACCGACGATCAGATTGGCATGATGCCCATCTACATCGGTGTTGACGGCGAGGAGAACCAGGGCCTGTGCTCCGGCGGCGAGAACTATTGGTGCGTCAGTTCCCAGGCTTCCGAGGATGCCCAGAAGGCCACCGAGGACTTCATGTATTGGTGCGTCACCGCTGACACCCCGACCAGCATCATCGCCGACAAGATGGGTCTGACCGCTCCGTTCAAGAGCGCCAAGGAGACCACCAACGTCTTCTCGCAGCAGGCCGTTGCCATGGCTAAGGACGGCAAGAAGACCGTCGCTTGGGACTTCGTCTACATTCCCTCCGAGGAGTGGAAGAAGAACCTCAAGCAGGCTCTGATTGCCTACGCTGCCGATAACAGCAAGTGGGACGGCGTCAAGAACGCCTTCGTCGATGGCTGGAAGACCGAGAAGGCTGCTTCCGAGTAAGCAGTTGCTGCCCAAGCTATCTGATTAGCGACAGGGGGCGGGCAGACGTAGGTTTGCCCGCCCCCTGCATATTGAAAGGACCCTTTTATGGGCAAAGCACTCAAGCGCTGGTGGCCGCTCTTTATGCTGCCCACGTGCCTGGCGTTTATGATCGGGTTCGTGATTCCCTTTATCCAGGGCTTCTATCTCTCGTTCTGCCAGTTTATTACCATTAACAACGCGCACTTTGTCGGTATCGAGAACTACGTGCGCGCATTGTCCGATTCGCAGTTTGCCACGTCGTTCTTCTTTACGGTGGCGTTTGCCTTCCTGTCGACGGTGCTCATCAACGTGATTGCCCTCGCCATCGCGCAGGCGCTCACCCGCAAGGCGCTCAAGGGCACTAACATCTTCCGTACGATCTTCTTTATGCCGAACCTGATCGGCGGCATCGTGCTGGGCTACATCTGGCAGATTCTGATCAACTGCCTGCTCTCCAACGTGGGCGCCCAGCTCATCGCCCTTAACTCTGCTGCTGGCTTCTGGGGCCTTATCATCCTGACCCTGTGGCAGCAGGTCGGCTACATGATGATCATCTACATCGCTGGTCTGCAGTCTATTCCGTCCGACTACATCGAGGCCGCCAAGGTCGACGGTGCCACGGCATGGCAGACGTTTTGGAAGGTTAAGATCCCTAACCTGATGCCGACGATCACCATCTGCCTGTTCCTGTCCATCACCAACGGCTTTAAGCTGTTCGACCAGAACCTCGCCCTTACCGGTGGTGCCCCCGCGCACTCCACCGAGATGCTCGCCCTGAACATCTACAACACGTTCTACTCGCGTGCCGGCATCGCATGGCAGGGCATTGGCCAGGCCAAGGCAGTCATCTTCTGCATTCTGGTCGTCGCTATTTCTATGATCCAGCTTAAGGCCACGAGGTCCAAGGAGGTGCAGCAGTAATGAAACGCGATAAGGCTATTAACCGCGCGCTCTCGATTTTCTTTACGATTCTGTCGCTCGCATGGATCTACCCCGTGTTCATGATTGCGCTCAATTCCTTTAAGAAAGCGACCGCAATCAGCACCACCACGGCATTCGATCTGCTCACGCCCGAGACGTTCAACGGCCTCGCAAACTACATGCACGCCCTTAACGAGCAGGGCTTTGCCTCGGCATTTATGTACTCGCTCATCATCACGGTCACGTCGGTCGTGCTGATCTTGGTGTGCTGCTCCATGTGCGCTTGGTACGTGGTTCGTGTCAACAGCAAGATCTCGAACTTCTTCTATTACCTGTTCGTGTTCTCGATGGTTGTACCGTTCCAGATGCTCATGTTCACGCTGTCCAATTTGGCGGACCGCATCGGCTTCAACACGCCGTTCAACATCTGCTTTATCTATCTGGGCTTTGGCGCGGGCCTGGCGGTCTTTATGTTCGCCGGCTTTGTAAAGAACATCCCGCTCGAGATCGAGGAGGCGGCCATGATTGACGGCTGCAACCCGGTCCAGGTGTTCTTTAAGATTGTCCTTCCCATCATGAAGCCCACCTATCTTTCGGTCGGCATCCTCGAGACCATGTGGGTCTGGAACGACTATCTGCTGCCCTACCTTACGCTCGACTCCACCAAGTACAAGACCATTCCTATCTTGATCCAGTACTTCCGCGGCGGCTACGGCCACGTCGAGCTCGGCCCCATGATGGCCTGCATCATGATGGTCGTTATCCCCATCGTTATCATGTACATCCTCTGCCAGAAGTACATCATCGACGGCGTGGTGGCAGGTGCCGTCAAGGGCTGATGCCGTAACTGTTTTGCAAGTTTTGGCGGCGTCCCTCATCGCGGCGCCGCATATCGAAAGGTAAAGACATGGCCGAGATCGTTCTCAAACATGTTCAGAAGGTGTATCCCAACACCGAGTCCAAAAAGAAGGGCTTCTTTGGCAAAAAGAAGAAGACCGAGGAGAAGAAGCACAACCTCAAGGTTACCGAGGACGGTGTGCTCGCTGTAGAGGACTTCAACCTCACCGTTCACGATCAGGAGTTCGTCGTCCTCGTTGGCCCCTCTGGCTGCGGTAAGTCCACGACGATGCGCATGGTCGCCGGCCTGGAGGACATCACCTCGGGCGATGTGCTCATCGACGGCAAGCGCGTCAACGACGTGGCGCCCAAGGACCGCGACATCGCCATGGTGTTCCAGAGCTATGCTCTGTACCCCAATATGACGGTGTACGAGAACATGGCGTTTACGCTCGAGCTCAAGAAGGTCCCCAAGGACGAGATCGACCGCAAAGTTCGCTCTGCTGCCGAGATTCTGGGCATTACCGAGTACCTCGACCGTAAGCCCAAGGCGCTTTCGGGCGGCCAGCGCCAGCGTGTCGCTATCGGCCGCGCCATCGTGCGTGACCCCAAGGTCTTCCTGATGGACGAGCCACTGTCCAACCTGGACGCCAAGCTTCGTAACCAGATGCGTGCCGAGCTCATTAAGCTGCGCCACGAGATCAAGGGCACGTTCATTTATGTTACTCACGATCAGACCGAGGCTATGACCCTCGGTGACCGTATCGTGGTCATGAAGGACGGCGTCGTCCAGCAGATCGCCACCCCGCAGGAGGTCTTCAACCATCCCGCGAACATCTTCGTCGCCGGCTTTATCGGCGTGCCGCAGATGAACTTCTTCGATGCCCAGCTGGTGCGCTCGGGCAACGGCTTTACCGTCAAGACCGAGGATATGAACGTGGCGCTCGCCCCCGAGACTTGCGCTCAGCTTGCCCTCAACTGGGACGGCGGCGACGTGAAGGAGATTACGGCCGGCGTGCGTCCCGAGCAGATCCTGCTTGCCGACAAGGACGAGGAGGGTGCGCTCCAGGGCACCGTCGAGGTGACCGAGCTCATGGGCTCGACCGAGCATGTCCACGTGACCGCTCCCGACGGCCAGTTTGTTCTGATTATCCCCGTCGTCGACCTCGAGGCCAAGGGCGCGCTCAAGGCTGGCGACACCATCTGGTTCAAGTTCGAGAAGAACGCGACCCATCTCTTCGATAAGGTATCTGGCAAGAACCTTATCTAGGCCCGGTGCATCCAGGCCCTCCCTTTGGGCGACTGCGGTATTGCCATCCTTTTGCCGCGGTCACATATAAGGCTCCCCTCCCGTCCACTGGGCGAGAGGGGAGCCTTTCTTTGTGTTGGGGTTGTCTGGCCGGTCGTTTGTCTCGATCTGTAACGGGTAGGGCCGTTTTGATTGAGTAGTTGTTATAGATCGAGATTGTTTGGCCGAGTCGGGTCACAGGGTAACGTGCGGGCAAAAAAACGGAGCCGTGTTGCCACGACTCCGTTTCTCAAGAGGATGGGTAAAGGAAACGAAATTAGCTCAGGTGCCAAATCTCGTCGTTGTACTGGGAGATCGTGCGGTCAGACGAGAAGGTGCCGGCGTTGGCGATGTTGATCAGCGCTTTGCGCATCCAAGCGTCCTGGTCCTCGTAGTCGGCCAGCACGCGCTCCTTGGTTTGGATGTACTCCTCAATGTCGAGCAGGGCCATAAACCAGTCCTTGCCCTTGATGTCGTCGTGCAGGCGCTGCAGGCGCTCGGCGTTGCCGGTCGCCATAAAGGCGGGGTTGGTGATGAAGTCCACCAGCAGCTTGATGCCGGGCTTGCGATAGAGCGCGCCGGCGTCATAGCTGCCGTCGGCGTAGAGCTGCTCGACCTGCTTGGAAGAGGCACCAAAGGTATAGATGTTCTCGTCGCCCACGAGCTCGGCAATCTCCACGTTGGCACCGTCGAGCGTGCACAGGGTTAGGGCGCCGTTGAGCATAAGCT
>DBGFJU010000019.1:0-21583 GCA_048529485.1 Collinsella aerofaciens
GACGCAGGGCCCTTTGCTAAAACTTTATCCATTGTCTCCCAACTATAGAGGAGCGTCAGGACATTTTCGGCAAGCGGGCTATCTCTACGACCTCAATTATTTGTTGTGCAATTAATAGACACCGTTCATGTGCTTCGTGGATGCTTCCTTATAAGCCCAAATAAGCATCTCAAATGAGCGCTGTACCACGTATCTGCTCCGGTTTGCTCAGGCCTGTCACTCGCAACACCCAGCTCCTAATAAGCTAACACAAGTTACGTAAATACATTCGGGACGTCGATTCGGCGGATTGAATAGGGCAACCCACAAAAGGCGAAACCATAAGCAAAGTGGAAAAGGCTGCAGCCATCAAGCATGTCGTGCTCCTACAGATAGGCCGCAACGTCCCACGCAGTGATAATCCCGAGGACTTTTTCGCTGGGCTTACCGCTATGCGTGATAAACACCATGCCAATGCGGTCAGCACAGCGCATCGCCGCCGTAAACATTTCCGCAACCTCTGCGAGCGTTATCGTACGTGGCACGAACCTAAACGATTCAGAGACATGAGCGTCCACTGGGAGCAGCTCGGCAAGCGAAGAGAATGTCGTCTCGTCGTCAATGCAGACAATCTCCTCTCCGTACAGGTACGAGAGCAGCGTGTTCTCGCTGAACACACCGCGGACGATGCCATCCTCCAGGATAGGTACGTGGGTGTAGCATTTTTCCGCCATCTCGCGCAGGACGGGTCTCACGCAGTCCTCCGCAGTTGCCGAAAACACATTCTGCATGGACACGGCGTGGTCGATTGCCTTGGGAGGATTCTCGACCGCCGCAAGCGTATTGCGCAGGAGTGTCAGCATCGAGTCGCTCGGCTCGACGGCGTAATCGCCATCGACACTCTCCTGGTGCGCGAGCAGGTTGCGCACTTCGGCACAGTATTTGAGGGCGCCGGCTACACTCCTGAAGGCTCTACCGGGATTTCTGCCAAGCCAAGCCACAGGACCGCGTTTTTCCGGCACGTCATAATGCTCACGGATGCACCCCTCGAGCCTTCTATAGAGATCAAGGAACTCGCTCGCATTGTCACTTTTGCCCATACCGAAACCTCCTGCAAAAATAGCTTCGGGACGCGTTCACACAGCTAAACAAGCGAAATTATACGTGTGATATCAAGCGCCCTGCATTCGGTCTCGACAAGCGGCATCGAACGCAGGCTTACCGGCATGGGCGCCCGTAGGAAAGCTCATACGGCTAACGCACCTCGACCGTCAATCGGCCTCGTACTACCGCTAATCCGTTCCGTCCCAGCAGGCCACACAACGGTGAGATAATGCCCGCGACTATTAATGTAAGCAAGGAGCACGCTATGGCAGACAACGAGATCAAACCCTCGACGGACGGCAGCCGAGAGGAACTCGTGGCAAAACAGCTCGCATCCACCAAAATCCACCTCGCGCTCACCCAGGAGCGGGTGGACGTCTCCGGCGCCATCAAGCTACCGCTCGAGCGAATTCCCCAACTCGGCGTGGCGTTCGCCTCGCTCCCCTCGATGTTTCGCACCGTCACCAACACGGTGAGCGTGCCCACGCTGCTCCAGGCGACTGACAAATATGGCAACCCGCTCGATCCGACGAAACTCAACTCGTTCAAGGACGGCAGCGGTCTCACAGGGGGCTACCGCGACGCCGCCAAGGGCCTTGGGCAGGCGCGCTTCCACGTAGTCGAGGGCGACATCGCCACAAGCGTCACGCAGGTGCCTTACAATCCAACGTCGCTATTCATGGCAGCCGCAATCGCGCAGATAAACCAAAAGCTCGACTCCATCCAGGAGTCCGTCGACGAAATGTTCGAGTACATGCGTCAGCGCGACAAGGCCAACATGCGCGGCAACCTCAAGACACCTGCAGACATCCTCAACGGTTACGGCCTCAACTACGGCAACGCCACCTACATGGCAAACGCCCATATGAAGGTGCTCGACATCAAGCAGTCGTCCGCGCAGGACATGGAACTCTTCCGCTCGCAGGCGCAGGCGGATCTGAAAAAGAAAGGGTTCATCGAGGTGCGAGACGGCTTGGGCAGACGCCTCGACAAGGTGCTCGACTACCTCAAAGACTGCCAGCTCGCCACCTACATCCACGCGTTCTCGCTGTTCCTCGAACCCATACTCGCCCAGAACTTCGAGCCCGCAAAGCTCGCGGACGCCGTCGCAAAGATCGAGGCGGACTCACTCGCGTACCGCGAACTCTACACCGAGTGCTACGACGCCCTCGAGGCGGAAACTGCCAACACCGTCGATTCGGCGCTGCTGGGCGGCATCGCATCCGCTGGCAAGTTGCTAGGGCGTGCCATCGCAAAGACCCCCGTGGGCGACCATACACTCATCGACGAGGCGCTCGAGGGTGCAGGAGAGGACATCGGCAGGTTCAACGACAGGCAATCCGAGAAACTCCTCGAGAAGCTCCATCAGGCAAAGACGCCCGACGTCGCGCCGTTCAAGCAGAGCGTAAAGGAGATCGATACCCTCTACAACCGCCCCACGCAGATCGCCGTGGACGCCGAGAACGTCTACATCTTGCCTGCCAAGCAGCAGGAAGAGTAACGATACGCGACAGGCACGCGCCATGCAGACAGCTAACGCCCCTACCTCCCCTCCGCCTTCAGCTTCAGCAGCAGGTCGCCCAGCTCGGGGCACTTGCTGGAAAGGCGCGTCTGAACTCGCTCGCCCATCCCCCATCGTTGGCGGATCTCCTGGGCGCGCGGGCTCACGCGGCAGTTCCCGTCCATCATCTGCTTGAGCAGCTTGGCGGTCACACGAGCATCGGCCAGGGCGCTGTGGGCGTGGCCCGTCGACTCGTCGAACTCGATGCCAAACCACGTTGCCGCGTCACTCAAAGAGACGCATCCGTGGCTGCCCACGTCCATGATCGAGGTGTAAAACGCCTGCAGGTCGGCCCAGTCCGTAGGAACTGCGGAAAGATCGATGTGCTTTGCCTGGCACTCGGTCAAAAGCTGTCGACGATCCGCCCCGCTCCAGCAAACCACCTGGGCGGAGTAGCGACCGATCCAATCGCTGAGCCTTTTGATCACCACATAGAGCGGATCGGCCATCGCGGTATCCACGGCCGATATCCCTGTGAGCTCGCGGACGGGAAACGCAACGCCTTCGGTAAATTCCGTCTGCACAAACTGCGAGAACTCGCCCATAACGTTGCCGTGGTAATCGAGCTTGACGGCGCCGACCTCGATAATCTCGTTGCGCAGTCCACGACGTTGGCGCTGCTTTGGCACCGGCGCAAACTCAAAGTCCAGCACAACCTGGCGCGCAAAGTTCGTCGTATCGATAGCCGAGATACACGGCGTCTTTTCAGCTGACACGGTTAGGGCCTTTCTCCGTTGCTGGCCGCTTACTACACAGGCGGCTACATTGCTGTAAGGATAGGCGCCCGTGCGAACGTGAAAGCGGGGCGCAATACCATGCGCCAAGCACACGCCATGCAGACGGCCCCAAGAGAGTCGCCCGCTCTATTCAAATGTGTGAAAAAAATTTAGGCCCGGTGACTTGAATCAGCGGTCATCCCGGGCCCATCAGAGCTCGTAGAGCTCTTGGTTGCTTTGGTCTCGCTCTTCACGACGCTTATCGAACTTTCCGAGGCACTCAAGCAGCATTCGAAGCATAACAAGTCGCTGCCATTAAGGCACTGACCTCTTGACCAAGCAACGGCGCTGCCCAGCTATCACCCTTGGGCTGCCGTCAACTTTATTCTATCCGCGAGCATCTGGTTTACCAAATGGATTTTCGGTAAAGGAAGCACGGCACGCCCGCAAAACCACTACGCCCCAAGTGCCGCCATGGGAATCACCGCCACGCCGTCGTCGCGTGTGTAGGCAATGCTCCCCTTTCCAACCACGACCGCCAAAAACGCCGGCGCGGCATTCTGGGCGGCAGGATTGGAGAGCACTTTCCTCTCCAGCGCCTTGAGATTTCTCGCTCCATCGTCTGCTTTCGCATCACTCAGCTTGACCTCGATGGCTCCCCAGCGCCCGTCGTGCTCAACGATCAGATCGACCTCAAGGCCCTTCTCATCTCGGAAATAATGGACACTGTTGTCGACACCGCCGTAGGTGGAAAGGAACACGCGCACGTCGCGCAGGACGAGATTCTCAAAGAGCATCCCCAGCGTTTGCATATCGCCAAGCAGCCGCTCAGGGGTAGCCCCCAGCAACGCCGCCGCAAGTGACGGGTCACAGAAGTAGCGCTTGGGGCGCACGCGAACGCGGGCCTTCGAGCGCATGGGCGGCTCCCATCCGCACAGGTCCTCGGTCAGCTTGAGCCTGTTGAAGAGGTCCAAGTACGCAGCGATGGTCCTCTCGTCGGGGCCCGCCTCACCGTACGAGGCGTCCTTTACGAGCGTCTTGTACGTGACAGCCTGGCTCTCGTTCATGGCAAGAGCTCGCAAAAGGCCGTGTGCAAGCTCGGGCGACATGCCCTCGTCCAGCACGTTGGCGTCGAGCACCGAGTGCACGTACTGGCTTGCCGTCTCTCGCGCAAGATCTTCCGAAAGCCCAAGATTTGCAGGCCAACCGCCCCTGCAGCACCAGCGGGCGACGTCATCCACCGTGCTCTCGCGACGCTGAGGGGCAAAATCCTCGCCCTTAAAGAGGCTTGCCAGTGACACGAGCGGCTCGCCGTCGCCCGACTCACACAGGGCCATGGGGCGCATTGACAGACGGGCGATCCTACCCGTGCCGGAATGACGAACATGGCTGCGCTCCTCGCTTTTGAGCGCGGTCGAGCCCGTGAGCAAAAGTGTCCCCCGTTCGTTGCCGCTCGCGTCCACGAAACGCCGGGCGGCATCCCAAACCTCGGGCACCTCCTGCCATTCATCGACCAGGTGTGGCGCATCGCCGATGAGCGCCAGGCTTGGGTCGACCTCTGCCGCCGCACGCTGCGCAGGCTCATCGAGCCTGGAGACGCTCGCCGAGCGAGAGAGCGCCGTCCAGGTCTTGCCGCACCATTTGGGGCCGTTGATCTCCACACAGCCAAACGCCCGCATAAGGGTGTCGAGGCGCTCCTCTATGAGCCGGGGCCTATATCCCTTTTGGGTCAATCTCTTTGGTGCATCCATAGACGGCCGTCCCTCTCTATCACGCGATATGCGAAATTACGCCATTCTCAATGCTGATTTTACGCTACTTTCAATGTAGTTTTTACGCCATGACAGATGTAGTTTTTACGCCATTTTCATTGAAGGTTTTACGCTTGGCATCCTTAGCGCGACCCATTCCGAGCATCACATCAGAGCGTGCTTGGTTATCTCCGCTCGCACATCTCGGCAAACGAAATCAGCTTGGCATCTCCCCTGCTCGCCGCAGCTTCCTGACATCCTTGCGTAAAGCCTCGCTTCGAGAAGATCGCATAGCTTTTGTGCTGCCGCCTAAAGAGCTCGCTTCGATGCACGAGCTTTTGCAGCACGTCTTCGCCCACCGGTTCATTGCGCCATTTGCATTCCGCAAACAGCGCAGTGCCCTCGCCATCGTCAACAATCAAGTCGATTTCTTCCTGCGTATGCGTGCGATTATCCGTCCCCCACCAGCGCCCAACGCTTGCCGGAACCACATCAAGCTGGCCCGCCCGCGCGAGTTCGTACACGTATTGTCTGCATATAATCTCAAAGACCGTACCCATATAATCCGATACGTGCGGCTCAATGCGCTCATACGCCATCTCGGCCATATCGTTTTGAATCAGCCCGATGTTCTGCGGAACAAACTTGTACCAGAACCTAAACATCTGGTCGCTCAGCAGATACACGGCTCGCTTATTGCTCGTCTCGTTTAGGGGCAGCTCGCGCTCGACAATCCCAAGCGACGCCAGCTTATCCACATAGCTCTTTACGTTGCTCGCAGGGATTCCCGTAGAGCTCGCAATCTCCGAGATCTTCGAGCGCCCCTGGGCAATTGCTTGCACGATCGCATCATATTGCTCGGGATTGCGGCACTCCTGCAATAGCAGGTTACTCTGCTCCTCAAAGAGATAGCCCGTAGGAGTAAGAAAAAGACGTTTGATGTTGTCCTTGAGCGGTGCGGCAGGATCGACTTTCTCGATATATGCAGGAATGCCACCCGTCATGCCATAGCAAACTGCAGCGTCTTCGCGACCCATGCTCTGCCACAGGCCGAGGGTCGTCATAAAATCGAGCGGCATGATCTTAAACTGGGCCGTACGCCTACCGTATAGCGGACTCTCGTAGCCCAACACCTGCTCTTCCATAAACGAAAGCGACGACCCGCACAGGATAAGCATAAGCTTGGTCTCTTTGTACAAGTGATCGATCTTGTCTTGCAGCAACGAGCTGATCTCGGGATTCGATTGGGCGAGATAAGGATACTCGTCGATCACGACAATCAAACGTTCCGTACGAGCCATGGTAGCCAATGCATCGAACGCCTCGTCAAAACTACGAAACGACACGCCAGCAACACCAACGGAGCCCGCAAGTATCGCCTGGCTAAAGCCAAGCAGGTTTGCCTCTGCATTGGTGCGACGAGCTTGAAAGTAAATAGCCTTCTTGCCTTGGATAAACTCTGTGATAAGACGCGTTTTGCCCACGCGACGGCGGCCGTAAATCACAGGCATCTCAAAGGAGCCCGTGCCATACAGTCGATTGAGCTCGGACATTTCCGCCGTTCTTCCGATAAACATAGGGCCATCCTTCCTTTACGTTATAGCTAGCTATATTATACCTTCCTATAATATAGCTAGCTATAACGTAATTCGACAAGCGGCGCACGCAAAAGGGTCGGTACACCACCGCACGTGGACCGTTCCGGAAAATGTATCCCGTTCTGGAGCCAAAAACTGGGCCGTAGTTTCCGCCAAACATGCCATCCGGAAAGCGTGTCCCGTTCTGAGCGCCAAATCCGGGACGCAGTTTCCACTCCAAACAAAGGGCCCCGGCTCGCGATGGAGCCGGGGCCAAAGGCGCAGCGTATGTAGTTGATGTTGAGCGCGAACAGCTCGTCAGCAATGGCCGTCCGCGCCCTACCCTACCCGCGGTTGCGGGCGCGGCTGTAGGGCGTATCCACCATGGGCAGATCCGGACGCAGCTTGCCGTCAAATGCGCGATAGGCGTTCTGTACGGCGGGCGCCGTGGGAATCGTTGCGATCTCGCCGATGCCCTTGCCGCCGTATGCCACGGGCAGTAGCTCGTCCTTCTCCACGTAGATGGCGTGGATATCCGGAATCTCGGGCGCGCGGAACAACCCGAGCGTGCCGTACCTTGCCTGGGGCACGCAGTCCTTGAGCGGCCAGTCCTCGGTAAGCGCATAGCCCATACCCATGAGCACGCCGCCTTCGATCTGACCCTGGATGGAGATGGGGTTGACCACCTTGCCGGAATCGTGCGCAGCATAGACCTCGCTCACGCGGCCGTCATCGTCCAAAATGACCACATGCGTGGCAAAGCCGTAGCAGATGTGGCTCTTGGGGTTGGGAACATCCGCACCCAGCTTGTCGGTCGGCTCCAAGTACACGTAGCCAAACTCGCATCCCTCGAGTGCCTTGATGGCGGCCGCGGGATCCTGAGGATGCATACCCTGGCCGGCGACGAGCTCCTGCGTGTGCAGCTGATAGGCGTGACCGTCGTCGTACTCGATCTTGACGCCGTCGCCATGCGCGCTCACGGGAGCATCGGGCGCGGGCTTGCCGGCCTCGATGTCAAGCATGGCATCGCGCAGCAGGAAAGCGGCGCCGCGCACGGCCTCGCCAGTCACGACCGTCTGACGCGAGCCAGACGTGGTACCGGAGTCGGGAGCGTTCTCGGTGGAGCACTCGCCGTTGGCGATGCAGCGAAGCGACAGGCCGCATGCCTCGGCAACGTCCTGCAAAAAGACGGTGTTGCAGCCCTGCCCGATGTCGGACGTGGCGGCATAGACCACGGCCACGCCGTTCTCGATGCGAATCTTGCAGCGGCCGGCATCGGGCAGGCCAACGCCCACGCCAGCGTTCTTCATGGCGCAGGCGATACCGGCGTGGCCGGGATGCGCATAGTAGGCATCCTTGACCTCGAGCAGTGTCTCCTTCAGCGCCGTGGAGCAGTCGGCAATCTGGCCGTTGGGCAAAACCTCGCCCGGCTCGATGGCGTTGCGGTAGCGAATCTCCCATGGATCCAGGCCGACCTTCTCTGCCAGCAGGTCAATCAGGCTCTCGAGCGCAAACTCGGACTGGCAGACGCCAAAGCCGCGGTACGCGCCGGCGGGCGGGTTGTTGGTGTAGTAGCCAAAACCGCGAATGTCGGTGTTCTGGTACTTGTAGGGGCCGACGGCATGCGTGCAGGCGCGCTCGAGCACCGGGCCGCACAGCGACGCGTAGGCGCCGGTATCAAAGTTGATCTCGCAATCCAGGCCGGTAAAGTTGCCCTCGGCGTCGCAACCCAGCGTAAAGGTGCCGTCCATGGCGTGGCGCTTGGGGTGGAACGCAAGCGACTCGGCGCGCGTGAGCTTGCACTTCACAGGACGCTGGAGCTTATATGCGGCGAGCGCGGCCAGGTGCTGGATGGACACGTCCTCCTTGCCGCCAAAGCCGCCACCCACTAGCATGGTCTCGACGACCACGCGCTCGGGCTCGTTATCCCAGCCAAACATGTGGGCGCACTCTTTGCGCGTGTCGTAGGCACCCTGGTCGGTCGACTGCACCTTGACGCCGTTCTTGTAAGGAAATGCCACGGCGCACTCGGGCTCCAAGAAGGCATGCTCGGTAAAGGGCGTGGTAAAGCGCTGCGTCACAGTGAACGCGCTTTCGGCCAGCGCCTTGGCGGCGTCGCCGCGCGTCACGTGGCGGCTCTGGCACACGTTGTCCTTGAGCTCCACCGTGTTGCCGAAGGCAAAGAAGCTGTCATGCAGGCGCGGGGCGTCGGCGGCCCTGGCCTCGACAATGTTGCGCACGGGCTCCAGCGGCTCGTAATCGATCTTTACGAGCTTCTTGGCCTTCTCGAGCGTCGCCTCGTCCTCGGCGACCACCAGCACGATGGCATCGCCCACGCAGCGGGTGATATCGCCCTGAGCGATCATGACGTCCCAGTCCTGGATAAGGTGGCCGACCTGGTTGACCGGCACGTCCTCGGCGCGCAGGATGCCCACTACACCGGGCAGGGCCTCGGCCTTGGAGGTGTCGATGGAGAGCACGCGGGCGCGCGGATACCTGGAGCGCACGGCGCTGGCATAGGTCAGGCCCGGCTGATCGAGCTCGTCGATGTCGTCGGGATACTTGCCCTCGCCGAGCACCTTCTTGCGCACGTCAATACGGAAGGCGCGCTTGCCCACGCCGTAGTCATCGCCGCGCTCCAGGTCCTCGTCGATCTGCTTTTCGCCGCGGAGCACCGCAGCGGCCAGCGAGATGCCCTCGATAATCTTTTTGTAGCCGGTGCAGCGGCAGACGTTACCGCGAATGGCGTACTTGATCTGCTCCTCGGTGGGCTCGGGGTCCTCGGCGATGAGCGCCGCACCCGCCATGACCATGCCAGGGATGCAAAAACCGCACTGCACGGCGCCCACAGCGCCAAAGGCGTACACAAAGGCCTCGCGCACGTCCTCGGGCAGGCCCTCGACGGTCACGATGTTGCGACCGGCGGCAAGAGCGGTGGTCAGCACGCACGCCTTGACGGCTGCACCGTCCACATGGATGGTGCAGGTGCCACAAGCACCTTCGGAGCAGCCGTCCTTGGCGGAATGGATATGCAGGTCGTCGCGCAGGTAGCGCAGCAGCGGTTTGTTTTGGGTCGTCGTGCGCTCGACGCCGTTAACGGTAAAAGTGAATTCCTGTGCCATGGTGATTCCCTTCTACACGCCGGCGGCGATGCCGGTGCGGTCGTGGATGGCGCCATGCGGGCAGACGACGGCGCACATGCCGCACGACAGGCAGTCCGCACCGTCGATATGGGCGCAGTTGTCCTCGATGCGGATAGCGCCGGCAGGGCACTTTTTGGCGCACATGCCGCAACCGATGCAGCTCGTGTCGCAGATCTTGCGTGCAATGGCGCCCTTATCGGTGTTGTTGCAGCGCACCAGGATGTTCTGGTAGCCGGGAACGAAGGCAATCACGCGCTGCGGGCACGCCATGCCGCACAGGCCACAGCCTGTGCACTTGGAGCGATCCACGCGGGCGATGCCATCGACCAGCGCAATGGCGCCGTGGGGGCAGGCCGTGACACAGGCACCACAGCCAATGCAGCCTTCGCTGCAACGGGCATCGCCGCCTGCGGAAGCACAGCCGCTTCCGCAGGCAACGTAGGCCACGCTATGTTGAATGGATTTGGCCATAAGAGACTCGCCTATTTCTTAAGAAGGTACGAATAGTTGTCGCGCACAGCCCTGATGGTCAGGCGGACGGCCTCGGGAAGACCGGTGTTGACGGCATCGACCGAGACGGTGCGGACCGTGCCGGCGACGCGGACCTTAAAGTGGTCCTCGTCCACGGCCAGGAAGCCCTCGTTCTCGGAGTTCTCCATGTCCTGCTCGCTCCAGAACAGGGTGAGCTTGTCCTTGTAGGGACGACCCTCCTGGTAGGGGCAGAACACGGCGCAGTTGCCGCACTCGTTGCACATGCCATCGACGTGGACGACCTGATGCTTGGCCAGGCCCGGCACCTTAATGGCAACGTTGGCGCGGTTGGGGCACACGTCGCAGCAGACCTCGCACACCGAGCCGCAGCCCAGGCAGCGGGTCTTGGTGCAGTTGCGCTTGTCGCGGCACAGCGACCCCTTGCGCTCGTAGCAGGTGTCCTCGCGACCGGCCTGAGCATTCTGGTCGGCGTACTTGTTAAAGTCCACACCGGCGATGGCACGGGCGACCTCGGCGGCGTCGGCAATAGCCTCGACCACGGTAGCCGGACCGCGGCGGCAGTCGCCCGCAGCCCAGACGCCCTCGACGCCGGTGGAGGTGGCGGCAAGGCGGCCGCGACGGTCGTGCTCGACGCCCGCGGCATCGTACAGGCTGGCATCGATGCCCTCGCCCACGGCGCAGATCACCGTGGTGGCGGAAAGCTCGACGGTCTCGCCCGTGGCGACGGGGCTGCGACGGCCGCTTGCATCCGGCTCGCCAAGCTCCATAACGTCGCAGGTCAGCACAGCGCCGTTAAGCGCCTTGGGGGCCAGCAGCTCGCAGAACTCAACGCCGTCGGCAAGAGCAAGATCGAGCTCTTCCTCGTCGGCGGGCATCTGCTTCTTGGTGCGGCGATACACCAGGCGCACGTTCTTCACGCCGGCCAGGCGCTTGGCCACGCGGGCCGCGTCCATGGCGGTGTTGCCGGCGCCAATGACCACGACGTCCTCGCCCAGCTCGAGCTTCTCGCCCTTCTTGGCGGCCTCGAGGAACTCCAGCACATCGAGCTCGGCACCCTCGCCCAAGCCCGCAGAGCCGGGCATCCAGGCACCGGTGGCCACGACCACGTCGGTAAAGCCTTGAGTCTTGAGTTCGTCGATGGAATCAACGCGAGCGTTGAGCTGCACCTTGGCGCCAAAGGCCAGGCAGAGCTCGGCATCGTGGGAGATATCGTCGCTCGCGATACGGAACTCGGGGATCACGTGACGGACCACGCCGCCGAGAGAGTCGCGGGCCTCGAAGATGGTGACGGGCACGCCGGCACGCGTCAGGAAGAACGCCGTCGCCAGGCCGGCCGGGCCGCCGCCGATAACGGCAACGTTGCGCTCGCCGTCGTTTGCGATGGCCTGGGCGCGCAGCTTGGGCAGCACGGCGGTTATGGCCTCGCGGGCGGCCTTGAGCTTGCTGGCGCGAATCTGGGCGCCCTCGGGCTCGTAGAACGCACGCTCGCAGGCACGGCCGCAGGGATGCGGGCAGATGGTACCGGTGATGAACGGCAGGGCGTTGCGCTCGATGATAATGTTGAGCGCGTCCTCGAAGCGGCCCTCGTCAACAGCCGCCAGGTAGGCGGGAATATCCTGCTGGATGGGGCAGCTCGTGCGGCACGGCGTGGTAAAGCAGTCGGAAAGCGGGCTCTTGCCGGCGACCTTGCGGTCGGGCAGCGGACGCAGCGGCTTCTTGTAGAGCGGGTTGGTGAGCGAATCGGTCTGGATCGCGGTCACGGCCTCGAGAGAGACGCCCGCGAACGGCTTGCCGTCCAGGTCGGCAAACTCGCCGGCCATCTGGCTAAAGCGCTCATAGCCACCGGGCTTGAGCACGTCGGTCGCCAGGGTGACGGGCCAAATGCCGGCATCGTACAGGGCGCGGATGTTGTAGACCGTGGCACCGCCAGAGTAGCTGATGCGCAGCTTGCCATCGAACTGCTCGGTAATGCGGCGGGCAGCCTCGATGGTCAGCGAGAACAGCGAACGGCCCGACATGTACATCTCGGTGGAGGGCAGCTCGTTCCTCGTCACGTCGACGGGGAACGTGTTGGTGAGCTTGACGCCAAACTCGAGGCCGCGCTCGGCGCACAGGGCAATCAGGCGCTCGAACATAGGCACGGCATCGGCCCACTGCAGGTCCTCGCGGAAGTGCGTGTCATCGAAGACGATGTAGTCAAAGCCCAGCTCGTTCAGACGCTGGCGGGCAAACTCATAGCCCAGCAGCGTGGGGTTGCACTTGATGTAGGTGTTGAGGCCCTTCTCGGTGATCAGATAGGTCGCGATGCGCTCGATCTCCGCCGGCGGGCAGCCATGCAGCGTGGACTCGGTGATGGAGTTGGAGACGCGCGCCGGGATGGACTCGACAAACGCGGCATCGACATGCTCAAACTTGTCCAGGTTGGCGAGCGCCCAGGCGCGGCACTCGTTCCAGACCTCGGAGCCGCTGGCGTCCTTCATGCCCTCGATGTAGGCGTCGACCTTGGGGCTCTTGATGCCCTCGAGGTCATAGCCCACCGACATGTTGAAGACAAAGCCGTCCGGGCTGCCCAGGCCGTACTCGCGAGCGATCAGGTGGCAGGCGAACCATGCCTTCACGTACTCGGCAAAGGCCTGCGGAACCTCGAGCTCGGTCGACCACTCGCAGTTGTAGCACTCGTCCTGCGCCACGATACAGGGCTTGTTGACGCACTTGGAGAGCTCCTCGCCGTCCATAACCTGAACGGTCTTGAGCTCAAAGAAGCGGGAACCGGCCACATAAGAGGCCACGATGTTCTGGGCAAGCTGCGTGTTGGGACCGGCGGCCGGGCCAAACGGAGTCTCGATGCGCTCGTCAAAAATGGGAAGCGCACCCTCCTGGTTGGTCGTGACCATCTTGCGCACGCCAAAGATGGCGTCCTGGGTCTTGTGCTCCTCGATGATCCAGTTCATCAGCTGCGAAAACGGGATCGGCCTCATGATGTCGCTCATAGTGAGCTCCTCTCTGTAACGCCCGGCGAGACCGCGCGGCGGGCGCAAATACGGTGTAGCGCTAGCACAGCGCCGGCGACCCCGCGGAGGTCGCCTATACGCGCGTCGGATGCGGCGAAACACCCGACGCGCGTGAATCTACTTGTGAATTAGTAGGCGCGATCGTTGAGCGTGCTCCAGAGCTTCTTGGACTCAGCCATGGTCCACGCGTTGATCTTGTCCTCATCAATGCCAACGAACTCGCGATCCTTGTACAGGACGCGGCCGTTGATGATGGTGGTGCGGCAGTTTTTACCCATCATGCCAAAGAGCATGTGGCCGTCGATGTTCTCCTCGCTCAGCGGCGTAAAGGGCTTGTAGTCCATGACGATGACGTCGGCGGCAGCGCCGGCCTCGAGCACGCCGAGCTTGCGATCGAAGTACTTGCTCGCCATCTTGGCGTTGTTCTCGAACAACATCGTCATGGCCTCGCACCAGCCCACGTTGGGCATGGCAGCGTTGTGGCGCTGAATGATCAGGAAGACCTTGAGGCTCTCGAGCATATCGTGGGTGTAGGCGTCGGTGCCCATGCACACGGGGATGCCGCGGCGGAAGAACTCGAGCACGGGGGCGCAGCCCACGGCGTTGCCCATATTGGATTCGGGGTTGTTGACCAGCCAGGTGCCGGACTCCTTAACGATATCCATCTCGGCGGGCGTCACGTGGATGCAGTGGCCGAGCATGGTGTCGGGACCGAGCAGGTTGTGCTGCAGCAGGCGCTCGACGGGGCTGATACCGCCGCGGTTGAGGCGGGAGTCCCACACGTCGTTCATGCCCTCGCACACGTGGATGTGGAAACCGGTCAGGCCGTTGTTGGCCTCGGCCATCTTGTCCATGGTCTCGTCCGACAGCGTAAAGGTGGCGTGACCGCCAAACATGGCGGCGATCATGTGGTTGTCGTTATCGCGACGCTCCTTGGCGGCCCACTGGGCAAACTCGGCGTTCTCGGCAATGGCCTGGTCGCATTTTTCCTGGCCGCGGCGATCGGAGACCTCGTAGCACAGGCACGAACGCATGCCCAGCTCCTGAGCTGCATCCTTAATGGTAAAGAGGCTTCCCGGGATCTCGCAGAAGCTCGCGTGGTGATCGAAGATCGTGGTGACGCCGTCGCGGATGGAGTCCAGGATCGTGGCATAGGCGCTGGCCTTGGTGCCGTCGAGCGTCAGGTTGTCGTCGATCTTCCACCACTGCTGCTCAAGATTCTCCAGGAAGTTGGTGGGGTTGCAGCCCTTAATGGCAAGGCCGCGGGCCAGACCCGAGTAGATGTGGGTGTGGCAGTTGATGAGTCCGGGCATGATGAGGTTGCCCTGGGCGTCGACGTACTCGGCATCCGGGTACTTGGCCTTGAGCTCGCACTCGGGGCCCACTTCGATGATCGTATCTCCGTCAATGGCGACCGCACCGTTTGGAATAAACGGGGTCTGAGCGTTGCGGGTAAAAACGGAACCGTTAGCGACCAGAAGCATGAATGCTCCCTTCAACATCAGAGGCGGGGTTTGACACCTCTGACATGGCGGAGTGCGAAGCGCCGGCCTACACCGGAAACGGGCCCTCTCCCGTCAACGCTTCACCAAAGGGACAAACCCTTTGAAGTGCGGCTTGGCGCCGCATGACGTCGGCGGACGAGGCGATGCGCCCGCCGACGAATAGCACCGAATTGGTTACTTCTTGCTCTCGGGCAAGACCAGATCCACGGCGGCATCCTTGGCAGCATCGATGTGCTGAGCCACGACCGGCGTCTGCGGAAGGATCAGGTTAAGGACAATGGCCATGATGGCAGTGGGGGTTACGGCATTGGAGCCGATGACGGTGGACACCCAGGCGGGCATACCCTCGCCGGCAAGGCAACCGCTGGCCATCCAGATACCCAGGCCAAAGACGACGGAGGTACCGACGATGGTGGTAGTGCGCTGCGTGAGGCCCTCGCGAGTGAACATGCGCACGCCGTTCATAGTGATGGTGCCAAAGACGCCGACGGTCGCGCCGCCGATGACGGGCTGCGGGATAGCGGAAAGGACAGCAGAGAGCTGCGGGAACAGACCGGCGATGGCAAAGACGGCCGCGATGATCACAAAGACCCACTTGTTGACGACCTTGTTGGAGCTGATGATGCCCACGTTCTGGCCAAGGGCGCTGGTGGGAAGACCGCCCAGCAGGCCGCCGACCATAGAGGTGAGACCCTGGGACACGATAGCGCCGGAGAGCTCGCGCTCGGTGGGCATACGGTCGATGGAGCCCAGGCAGGCGGCGGAGACGTCACCGATAACCTGGATGGCAACCATGGGGAACACGACGGCGAGGGTAATGCAGACCTCGGGATCAAACTCGAGCGCATAGGGCATGAGCTTGGGAAGGGCGAAGACCTGAGCGGTGGCAACGCTGGAGAAGTCGATCATGCCAAAGGGAATCGAAACGATCATGCCAACGATCATGCCAAAGAACACGGATCCCAGCTTGAGCGTGCCCTTGCCAAAGTTGGCGAGCGCAAAGACCACGGCGAAGGTGATAAGAGCGACGCACCAGGCCTGCGGAGTGCCCCACAGCGGCGTGCCCATGCCACCGGCCATGTACTTGACGGCCGTGGGATACAGCGAAACGCCGATGGAGAAGATGACCGTACCGGTCACGACGGGCGGGAACAGCCACTTGATCTTGCTGTAGGCCAGACCAAAGAGGACCGCGACGGCGCCGCCGACGATCTCGCCACCCAGCAGCGCACCAAAGCTAAAGCCCGAGGCACCCATGGCCTGCAGGGCCGGCAGGAACGCGAACGAAACGCCCATGACGATGGGCAGGCCGCCGCCGATGCGACGGAAGGGAGCGAAGGCCTGAAGGGCCGTGTCGATCGCCGAAAGAATGAGCGCGACCTGGATGATGTCGGTACTCTGCTGGCTATTAAAGCCGTAGACGCCGGCCATGATGACCGCCGGGGTAATGATGCCGGCAAACGATGCCAGTACGTGCTGAAGGGCACACGGGATCATTTCCTTAACGGGAGGCATGCCTTCGCGAGTGAACAGGGCTTCAGTGCCGTTCGTAACCGTCTCCTGGGTCATTTGACCACCAATCCTCGAAGTAGTTGTTTTCGCATCTGACGCTCTATTGTGACGCAGTGCGGGGTTGAGGTTGTGCCTTCATTGCATATCGTATTAAAGATGATTCTCATTCTCAATAATAATTTTTTGTTATCAGACTATTCTTCAGCTGAAATTACGCATTTCCGCAGGTCAGGAAAGTGTCTGGTCAAAATAACATCTAACATTTCTTTTGGTCAACCGTTTACCGCTAAATTCCTACCGTTCGTCTGCATTACGCAATGTACCTGCGGATATACGAGATGATGGGCAGCGTGTTACCATGAGAAAAAATTGTTATGAACATTTCCGATTTCACCCAAAGGAGTTGCCCGTGAACGAGACCGTACGTCGCTTTTTGCCGATGGTCGATTTTCTGGAGCAGATACTCGGCAAAAACAGCGAAATCGTGCTGCACGATTTCTCGGATCCCGACCACGCCATCGTCGATATTCGCAACGGCATCGTGAGCGGCCGCAAGGTCGGCGGTCCCGCCACCGATCTGGCACTCAAGATCATGCACGACGCCAAGTATCGCGACCTGCCGTTTATTACGGGCTACGAGGGGCGCGGTGCCGGCGGCAAGACGTTGGAGTCAGCGACGTACTTTATCCGCGAAAATGACGAGATCGTCGGTATGCTCTGCGTCAACACCGACCTCTCGACCGTGCGCTCCATCAACGCCATGGCGCAGCAGCTCATGGCATGCTTCGACGCGGTGCCGACGCGCACAGAGCCCGCGTCTATCGAGGTCGAAAGCCTTTCGGAGTCCACGCAGGAGCTCATCGACCGCAGTATTGCCGAGCTGCTGAGCGCGCGCGGGCTGGATGTAGCGTCGCTTGGTCAGAGCGACCGCGTGGACGTCATTCGCCACCTCAACGGCAACGGGGTGTTCATGCTCAAGGGTGCCGTGGCCTGCGCCGCCACCGCGCTGGGCATCTCGGAGCCCAGCGTCTACCGCTACCTGCAAAAAGTCCGAAAGGAAGGCTAACGAGCAAAATGAAGCGCGGCTCCACAAGCGATCCGTCACTTAACAAAAGACCCTGCAGCTCGCACGCGCTGCAGGGTCTTTTTGCATGTCATGTTTAGTTGTGGCCAACACCTTAGAGGGCGGCGACGACCTCGATCTCGACCAGACCGCCAGCCGGAAGGGCGGCAACCTGGAAGGCGCTGCGCGCGGGGAACGGGGCCTCGAACTTGGAGGCGTAGATCTCGTTCACGGCGGCGAAGTCGGCGATGTCGGCCAGGTAGACCGTGGTCTTGACGACATCGGCAAAGGTGGCGCCGGCAGCGGTCAGCAGGGCCTCGACGTTAGCAAGGGACTGCTTGGCCTGGGCCTCGACGCCCTCGGGCATCTTGCCGGTCGCGGGGTCGATGCCCAGCTGGCCGGACAGGAACACCATGTTGCCGGCCTGGATACCGGGGGAATACGGGCCGATGGCGGCCGGTGCGTTATCGGAAGACACGACGGTCTTGCTCATGTTTTTCTCCTTACGATCAGATAGAGAGCGTGAGCGCGGCGTTCGCACCGGGAGGCACAATTCGGTCTGAACACCGCGCTTGATTGGGATAGTACTCAAGGTTTCCGTGCGATGCAAGAATATTATCAGCTTGCGAGAATATTTTATCGCCCAACGGTTTCTCCGAACCGCTGAACGGTTCTCATGTGGAGCAGCCAGTCCAAGCTGCTGAAGACTTTGTCCTGCTTAGGCTGCGGGCGTCGCCCACCGCAGCGACGCCACTATACTTTTGAATATCTGAGCATTTTGAAAGGCAGGATATGACCGCAACCGCCAGCCGAACCACTAACCGCAGGCCCGAGCTTTTGGCCCCCGCCGGAGGGCCCGAGCCTTTTGCCGCCGCACTCGCCGCCGGGGCAGACGCCATCTACTGCGGCATGGGCAGCTTTAACGCCCGCCGCAAGGCCACCAACTTTACCGACGAGGCCTTTGAGCAAGCCTGCCGCGCCGCGCATCTAGCCGGGTCGCGCGTCTACGTCACGGTCAACATCGTCATCAAGCAGTCCGAGATGGGCGATGCACTGCAGCTCATCCATCGCTGCTCCACGCTGGGCGCCGACGCCTTTATCATCCAGGACTGGGGCCTGTTCTTTGAAGTCAAGCGCACCATGCCCAGCATCGAGACGCATATCTCGACCCAGGCGAACATCCACGACGACCGCGGAACTATCTGGTGCCGCGAGCAGGGCGCCGACCGCGTGACTCTCTCGCGCGAGCTCTCCATCGACGAGATCGCCGCCATTCACAACGCCGCGCCCGATGTGGACCTCGAGGTCTTTAGCCACGGCGCCATCTGCTTTTGCTACTCGGGTCTGTGCCTGCTGTCGAGCTTTGCCATGGCGGGCCGCTCGGCCAACCGCGGCATGTGCGCTCAGCCCTGTCGCCTGCCTTACGAGCTGATCGACGAGAACGGCCGCTCGCTCTCCCCTGCCGGTCGCGAGCGCGCGCTGTGCCCGCGTGACACCAACACCTCACAGCTTGTTCGCCGTCTGTATGACGCCGGCGCCGCATCGCTCAAGCTCGAGGGCCGCATGAAGGCACCCGATTACGTGTACTCCATCGTTGATGTGTATCGTCACGAAATTGACGACATGCTATCCGGAGCCGCCGTTGCCAAGGACGAGGAAGCCGCCCGCCAGCGCCAGCTCAAGCGCTGCTTCAACCGCGACTTTACGCACGCCTATCAGGACGGCACCTCGGGCGACGAGATGATGAGCTATGAGCGTTCCAACAACCGCGGCCAGATCGTGGGCACGGTGCTGGGCAGCCGCCCGGCCAACCGCGATGTGCGCGGCCTCAAGTCCGACGACCGCCGTCGCCGCGCCGCCATCGCCCGCATTGAGCTGTTTGAGCCCGTGGGCAAAGGCGACCTGCTGGAGCTTCGCCACGATAACGAGTTTGACCAGTTCCTGACCACCATTGCCGCCGATGATGCCGCCGCCGGTGACATCATTGAGTGCCGCGTGCCCCGTAGCATGCCCGAGGGCTGCCGCGTGCGCGTGATTCGAAGCCAGAGCGCCATTGACGCCGCCGGCGCCGCGCTCAAGCGCGATGTGCTGCGCCGCCGAGCTGTTGACGTGTCCGTCGTGGCGCGCCTGGGCGAGCCGTTTACTGTCACACTCACCTGCTGTGACAACCCCGCGCTCACCGCCACCGCCACGGGCTTCACCGTCGAGGCCGCCAAGACCCGCGCCGTCGAGGCATCCGATCTGGTTGAGCACGTCGGGCGCATGGGCTCCTCTCCCTTTGAGGCCGCGAGCTTTGATGTGGCGCTCGATGAGGGCTGCGGCATGGGCTTCTCCGCCGTGCACAAGGTGCGCGCCGCCGCTTGTAAGGCGCTGGAAGAGGCCATTCTGGCACCGTACGAGGAGCGCGCAAAAACGCTCGAGTTGCCGGTGCTCGACAAATGTACGCGCCCCATGCCCAAGCACTACCGCGACGAGCCGCAGATCTGCGCCACCGTCACCTCGCTCGAGGCCGCCGAGGCAGCCCGCGCGGAGGGTGCAACGCGCATCTATATGACCACCGACGCGCTCGAGGCTGTCGGACTCTCCCCTGCCGATGCATTTGAGCAGGGTATCGTGCCCGTACTCGACGAGGTCTGCCGCGCCGTCGACCACGAGCGCGTCGATCCTTGGATCAATGCCGGAGCCACCGTCGCCGTCGGCAATATCTCCGAGCTCGCCGTAGCCGCTCATGCCGGCGCCACGGCCGAGATTCGCTCTTGCCTGCCGGTGCATAACACGCCCTGCATGGAGGCACTTGCCGAGCGCGGAGCCGGTGCGTTTTGGCTCTCGCCCGAGATCACGCTCGACGAGATCGTCTCGCTTGGCACCGCCGCGCCCGCAGCCCTGGGCATCACTGTGTTCGGCCGCCCGCGCGTTATGACGAGTGAGCACTGCATCCTGCAGGTGGCCAATGGCTGCATCCACGATTGCGCTAACTGCCGCCTGCGCGCCCGCAAGCTGTCACTCAAGAATATCGACGGCAAGGTCATGCCCGTACGCACCGACATCCATGGCCGCTCTCGCCTGTACGACGCCTACCCCATCGACCTCACGCCGCAGGTTCCTCAGCTGCTCGATGCCGGCGTGCGTCGTCTCATGGTAGACGGAACGCTGCTCGAGACAGATGAGGTGGGCCGTGCCGTCGCCCGCGTCCGTCGTGCCGTCGAAGCAGCACAGGCCGGCCGCAAGCCCGCCGCCCGCCTGCGCGGCGCCACCTCGGGCTGCATGTTTGTGGGAATTAGCTAACCGAAAGGCTTACACGTGAACGAAGAACCTCAAGTCCTTTACTGCGACGCCTGGCTCATGGCCATCGACAAGCCCGCCGGCATGATCGTCCACGGCGACGGCACCGGCGAGCGCACGCTCACCGACTACGCCAGCGACCTGCTGCTGGCGATGGGTGACGGCTTTGCCGCGACCGACATGCAGCCGCTCAACCGCCTGGACCGCAACACCACCGGCGTGGTGTTGTTTTCGCTCGACAAACAGACGCAGCCCGCCTTTGACTAAATGGTCATCGACCACGCCTTCGAAAAGCACTATCTGGCGCTGGCCGAGGGCAAGATCGACTGGAACGAGAAGCTCATCGACAAGCCCATCGCCCGCGACCGTCACGACAGCCGAAAGATGCGCGTCGGCGCCAGCGGCAAGCCGTCTCAAACTCGCGTGAAGGTGCTCAAACGTCTTAAGAGCCGTCGTGGCCTGCCCGCGCGCTCGTATATCGATGTCGAGTTGCTCACCGGCCGCAAGCACCAAATCCGTGTGCACCTGGCAAGCGAGCATCATCCCCTGGTTGGCGACGACCTGTACGGAACGCCGCGCCCCTGCGGCCTGATGCTCCACGCCCACAGCGTGTCCTTCACGCATCCCGTAACCGGCGAGCACATCCACATCGAAGCCCCCTGCCCCTGGGAGCCCTAAAACCTGCCGAAAAGGGACAGGTTTATTTTGGCAGGTTTTATCTGGACAAACGTCAAAACCACCACAAAGGTTCCTGCCCCTTCGCGGTGGTTTTGGCCTTAGCCCGTCCCCTGCTGTTAGACCGTGATGACGTTGTCCATTGCCTTGTCCAATCCCTCTTCCTTCACAATCTCCATCATCTTCGCAACACCTTCTGTGGAACAATGGCA
>DBGFJU010000020.1:0-6321 GCA_048529485.1 Collinsella aerofaciens
GTGATGGACAAGGTGGCCGGGCTCGATGCCGGCGCCGACGATTACCTGACCAAGCCGTTTGCGATTGAGGAGCTGTTCGCACGGATCCGCGTGGCGTTGAAGCGCTCGGAGGCCGTGCGGGCGGCTTCGGGCGTTGGCGGCATCGGGACGGGCGCGGCAGGCGGCACGGGTGTCGGCGCCACTGCGATGCCCCCGGTCAGTGACTCGGCCCAGGTTTCCGCCTCGCTCTCCCCCGCCACGCTCGCCGCGGGTTCGGTCGTGCTCGATCCCGATCGCCGCGAAGTCACGGTCGGCGGCTCACCCATCGCGCTCACGGCCCGCGAGTTCGATGTCCTCGCCCTGCTTATGGCGCACGCCGGCAGCGTGCTCACGCGCGAGCGCATCGCGCACGAGGCGCTGGGCTACGAATACGTAGGCGACACCAACAACGTCGACGTGCACATCGCGCACCTGCGCGCCAAGATCGAGGACGCCGGCGGTGCCCGCATCATCCAGACCGTGCGCGGGGTGGGCTATGTCTGCCGCACGTAACGCCGAGGCCAAGCGCGTCACCTCCATCGCCCGCGCCATCAACTGGAGCTATATGTGGCGCCGCCTGATGAGCTACGTCTGGCTCGATCTGTTGCTGGTGGTGATTGCGGCGGCGATCCTCGTCTATGGATACAACCAGACACTGCCCGACAGCGCGTTTACCGCAGGATGGATCCCCGGCGCCACCGTTCGCGGCATGTCGCTGAAGCCCGCGCGCGGCTGGGACCTGACAACGCTCACCTATACCGTCGAGCTTGCGCGTACCACCAAGACCTTCCCCCTCGCGCAGGACCTCATCGCACTTTGGCCCCTCTATATCGTTGTTGTAGGTTGGCAGGTCATCAGCATGCTCGATATGCTCGGCGGCGCTCGCCGTGTGCGCCGCACCATGGCGCCGCTCAACGACCTGGCCCTGCGCGTGGACGAGCTCGGCCGCATGCAGCTCTCCGGCGGCAAGATGGAAACGCTGGAGCAAGCCATCGAGCGCGCGAGCGTCGACTCGCCGAGCGTCACCACCGGCGACGCCGACCTGGCAAGCATCGAGGTCGCACTCAACCGCCTGCTGCGCCAGATGCAAGAGGCCAAGCTGCAGCAGATGCGCTTTGTCAACGATGCAAGCCACGAGCTGCGCACGCCCATCGCGGTGATTCAGGGCTACGTGAACATGCTCGACCGCTGGGGCAAAGACGACCCGGACGTGCTGGCGGAATCCATCGCGTCCCTCAAGGCCGAAAGCGAGCACATGCAGGAGCTCGTGGAGCAGCTGCTGTTTTTGGCGCGCGGCGATGCCGGGCGCACGGTCCTGCGGCGTGCGCATACCAACCTGGCTGCACTGGTCGGCGAGGTTTGCGAAGAATCGCAGATGATCGATGCCGGGCACACGTATCGGCTGGCCTTTGACGCTGCGCTTATCAGCGACCCGCGCTGCGACGCGCCCGTCGACGTGGCGCTCGTGAAGCAGGCTCTGCGCGTGATCGTGCAAAACGCCGCCAAGTATTCGGACGCGGGCACGCCCATCTCGTTTGGCGTAGCGCCGGATGCGGGCACGGGCACGATCGACATAAGCGTTGAGGACGAGGGCATCGGCATGAACCAGGAATCCGCAGCTCACGCGTTTGAACGGTTCTACCGCGCCGACAACGCACGCGATGCCGGTGCGCAGGGCTCGGGTCTGGGGCTTGCCATTGCCAAGTGGATCGTCGATAGCCATGGTGGTGTCATTGGCGTGACCTCAGTCGAGGGCGTCGGCAGCCGCTTTACGATTCGCCTGCCGCGCTAGGAAGCCCCTCGGCATAAATAAAGGGATGGGGCCACGCGGCCCTATCCCTTTTTGCTAGCTATGGCAGCTTGTGCGCTATTCGCGGCACAGGTGCACGGCGAAACCGGCGAACTCGCGCTTAAAGTACACGAGCTTGGTACCACCGTCGGGCAGCAGCGCGCGCGACTCTTCGTTGACCTCGAGCCCGCGCTCGGCAAACCACTTCTCAGCTGCATCGATGTCGTTAACGGCAAAGCCGATGTGGCCCTTGGTGCCACGACCGTTCTGCTTCATGATCTCGACCAGCGAATCGTTGAAGTACGAAACCGGGGTCTCGATGACGGGCAGGCCCATCATCGTCGAGAACAGCTCCGCGATCTCCAGGGCGTCCGCCGGGTCGGTGGCGTTAATGCCCACATGGGCAACGCGCATACCAAAGAGCTCTACCGGGTTGGCGTTCTGCTCACTCATGCAGTCAGCGCCTACTGAGCCATAACGTCGAGAACGGCCTTCTCGGCAGCAACGCGGTTCATGCCGGTCATGAAGGGCACGCCGCTCACGTACGGGCAGGTGAGGCCCTCGGGGGCAACGGTGGTGGCGATCAGCAGGTCGGCGCCCTCGTCGCAGTAGTCCTTGGCCTCGGAGATGGCACACTGCACGATCTCATACTTGCCGGCATAACCATTGGCGTCGAGCATGGTGGCGACCTTCTGGGCAACAAGCGTGGAAGTAGCAGCGCCAGCACCGCAAGCCAAAACGATCTTCTTCATAGGTAATGTCTCCCTTCATGGTTTACTTTAGGTAAGTGTACCGCAGCGAGCGATGGCACTCAGCCTCGATGAGCTTTTATGCCAGTTTGCTTGCGCGCTGCGTATAATACATCTAGTACGTGTTGTCATACCGCTCGCTTTATGAGCGACTAAGGACCCCAATATGCCAGATTCCCGCACCCTCTGGACCGCCGTCGTCATCATCTGTATCGCCGTGTCGGTGTTCTTTAGCGTCAAAAAACGCACCACGTTTAAGCGCCTGCAGCAGCTTATGGCTGCCAAGCAGTGGGACGAGTTCGATCGCTTGCTCGATGGCAAACTCACCAGCATGCTGTACCCGCGCTATAACCGCGACTACCTGCGCCTGAACTCCTATCTGCTGCGCGAGGACCACAAGCGCGCCGACGAGATGTTCGATTTGCTGCTGGGACTCAATCTGCCCAAGATGCAGCGCGTCGACCTGGTGATTAAGGCCTTTAACTACTACGTTGGCCAGGAGGACCGCAAAAAATCCAAGGAGCTCCTGCACGAGATCAAGGGCTTTGAGGGCGGTCAGGCCGAGGCAGTCGCACACGAATGCCAGCTGATGTACGACACGATGATCCTCAAGCGCCACAACGACATTCCCGAGCTGGAGCGCATGCTCAAGGAGGCCGGTGACGACAAGGTCAAGAGCTGCCGCCTGGAATACCTGCTGGCCCTGCAGTACAAGAACAAGGGCGACGAAGCCAAGTTCCAGGAGTTCCTGGAGAAGTCGGGCCGGCACTCGATGGCCGTCAACGCGTAACGGACGGCTTGTGCTAGACTTCTAGTCTCACGGGGGCGTGGCGGAATTGGCATACGCAGGAGACTTAAAATCTCTCGCCGCAAGGATTGTGGGTTCGAGTCCCACCGCCCCTACCATATGGAGCTTTCGAGCCCGTGTTCCCCAGGGATGCGGGCTCGCTTCTTTTAGATGCCGGCGGGACTCGAACCCGCGAGGGGGCGAGCGTTAAGCGGACGCGCAGCGTCCGTAGCGAGCCGGCGAGGGCGCCGACAGGCGGCCGAAGCCGGTGCGTATTTGCGCAGCAAATACGCAGACGTCCCACCGCCCCTACCATGTATTGTTTACGAGCTCGTGTCCCCCAGGGATGCGGGCTCGTTTCTTTTACACGCCGGCGGAGCTCTAAGTTGCGGTGGAATAGATCCTGTTTATACCGTTTACCAGCTTATTTAGGAACTATTTCACCGCAACTCAAAGGGAGACGGTTAAAGAGCGCTCAGACTCGGGGTCCAGGCGATGGTGGGGGCGGCGCCGTCGAGAGTCTCGTTGATGGTGGCGGCCATGCCGGCGAGTAGGCTGTTCTCGCTTACGGTGAGCGTGTCGTAGTTGCCAGCGCGCATGAGCTCGCGAATTACCACAGCACCGGCCAAGATAACGCCCGCGCGCTTGGACTGCACGCCCGGCAGCGCGGCGATGCCCTCCACGTCCAGCGTGGACATGCGCTCGATAGCGGCCGAGACCTGCTCCAGTGAAAGCTCGCGCAGGTGCACGAAGCTCGAATCATACGGCTCCAGCTCGTGAACCAGCGCCACGAGCGTGGTGACGGTGCCACCCACCGCGACCAGGCGCTCTGCACGCTCAAAATTGCTCGGCAGGCCCTCAAAATAAGCGGTGAACTGCTCGCCCGCCCAGTTGGCAGCGGCAGCAAGCTCGCCGTCCGCAGGCGGCAGCACCGAGAAGAACCGCTCCGTCACGCGGCGACAACCGATGTCCAGCGAACGCGTGCCCTCCAGCGCAAAGACCCCACGCTCCGGTGCGTACACACCCGTCGCGAGTTCCGTGGACCCGCCGCCCGAATCCGCGACAATAATGCGCTCGCCGGCAAAGTCGTGCGCCACGCCAAAAAACGTCAGACGCGCCTCAACCTCGCCCGGAATCACCTGCGGTTCGAGCCCCAGCTCGCGCAGGCCGTCCAGCAGCAGGGCGGCATTGGACGCATCGCGCGCGGCGCTCGTGCACGTGGTGCAGACGCACGCAGCCCCAAAGGTACGTGCCTCGTCCACAAACATCCGGCACGCAGCGAGCACACGCTCAACGGCCGCCTCGCAAAAGCGACCTGTCGCGTCCACGCCCTCGCCCAGGTCGGTAATCTCGGTATGCTTGGACGATTCCACGATCGCCCCGCCCTCGACCTGGGCCAACACCAGTCGCGACGACACCGTTCCCAGATCGATCGCCGCCACCTTATATCGTTTGCAATCTGCCATTGCCGGCTCCCCTCCGGGCGCTATTTGCCGTTGGACACGACCGTCTGGCCCTCGACACCGTTAAACCCAAACAGCATGTCGAGCGCCTGGATGTACCACGGGGCGTCCTTACCGACTTCTTCGATTTCCTTGGCAACTTCGCTGGCCTTCTTGGCGTTCGACGACTTCTTGCTCGAAGACGAATCCGAATCGTCGTCCAGGCCCCGCACTTCAATCCTCTTCTCGCCGGGCATCACCAGGCCCAGATCCTCGGACGCCGCATCCTTAATGCCCTCCTCCGAGAGCAGCTTGTCGACGCTTTTTTGCAGCTCGTCGTTGTACTGCTGGCGAATCTCGACCTGCTTGGCCAAGATATCGCTCGAGCGTTTGGCAACGTAGAGGTCGCGCACGGGAAAGTATAGGCTCACGAGCACCAAGGCGACGACAATACCGATAAACAGCCCACGCTGGGGCCCATGGGTAAAGTCGTAAATCGCCTTGACCATTGCGTTGTCATTGGCGTAGTGCATAAAGTCCGAGCCGGAAAGACGACTTGAGGGACGGCGCGGCTTGTCGGACGCCTGGGTCGAAGGGCGCGACGCATGCTTGGAACGCGATGGGCGCACCGGACTATCCGAGGAACTATTTGGCTGAGCATTGAGATGCGAAGTCGCCGGCGAGCTATACCTGGAGCGATCAGCACCAGCATAACCAGACCCGCCAAGCTGCGCGGTACGCGCACGACGAGACGACGGCTCACGCGAACCGGCGGAATAGTACCTGTTGTCGTAAATCTGATCCATGTGCGCCTTGTGCGGTTGAGGTTTGTTTGCGCTAAGTCCTTTAGTTATAGCACGAGCGCCCGCACCGCCTTCGCCAGCCTTTGCTCGACATAAAAAAGGCGCTGAGCCATATGGCCCAGCGCCCAATGGTGCTCAACAGTGCCCGGCGGAAGCGAGGCGAATCCGAGTCAGCCCCGCCGCCGCACACGCCGCTGCCTAGCGAATGTTGTAGAACGCGGTCTTGCCTGCGTAGCGCGCGCTGCCCTCGAGCTCGTCCTCGATGCGGATGAGCTGGTTGTACTTAGCAATACGGTCGCTGCGGCACGGGGCGCCCGACTTAATCTGGCCGGCGTTGACGCCCACGACCAGGTCGGCAATCGTGGAGTCCTCGGTCTCGCCAGAACGGTGGCTCACGATGCAAGCGTAGCCGGCCTCCTTGGCGGTTTCGATGGCCTCGAGCGACTCGGTGAGCGTGCCGATCTGGTTGACCTTGACCAGAATCGCGTTGGCAGCGCCCAGTTCGATACCCTTCTTGAGGCGCTCGGTGTTGGTGACGAACAGGTCGTCGCCCACCAGCTGCACCTTGTTGCCAATGCGACGGGTGAGCTCGACCCAGCCGTCCCAGTCCTCCTCGGCCATGCCGTCCTCGATGGAGATGATGGGGTAGGTGTCGACGAGCTTCTCCCAGTAATCGACCATCTGGGCGCTCGTGTACTCCACGCCCTCGCCCTGTTTCATCGCCAAGTACGGG
>DBGFJU010000021.1:0-21363 GCA_048529485.1 Collinsella aerofaciens
CATGGGTGGTCTGTTGTTGTGCAAATGGGTATCATACTGTGGTTATTGCATCGACTCTGTGATGCATGTTTGTACGTTCCCGGCGGTCGGTTTGCCAGAAGCGCCCCGTCGGTTGTTCCAGACCCGTTTCGAAGAAAGGAAACAACACTAACCTATGGCAGCTAAAAAATCATCTCCCTTGAAGATCATCCCGCTCGGCGGCCTTGACGGCATCGGCAAGAACATGACGGTCTTCGAGTGCGGCGACGACATGGTGCTCGTCGACGCCGGTCTCATGTTCCCGGATGACTCCCAGCCCGGTATCGACCTGGTGCTTCCCGACTACACCTATGTTTTGGAGAACGAGGAAAAGCTCCGCGGTATCGTCGTCACCCACGGCCACGAGGACCACACCGGTTCGCTTCCGTATCTGCTGCAGGACCTCAACAACAAGGTGCCCATCTTCTCGAGCAAGCTGACGCTTGGCTTTATCGAGGGCAAGCTTTCTGAGTTCCGCATCCGTGCGCCCAAGTTCCGCGAGGTCAAGGGCGGCAGTCACGTCAATCTGGGTGGCATCTCGCTCGACTTCTTCTCGATGACGCACTCCATTCCAGGTGCTTTGGGCGTGTTTATTCGCACCAATCAGGGCACCGTTATGCACACCGGCGACTTTAAGCTCGACCAGACGCCCATCGATGGCGTCACGCCCGATTATGCCGCCATCAGCCGCTTTGCCAAGCAGGGCATCGACCTGCTGCTTTCCGACTCCACCAACGCCACGGTTCCGGGCTTTACCAAGTCCGAGGCCGAGGTCGGTCCCAACCTGCTGCACGCCATCAAGAACGCTCCGGGCCGCGTGTTCGTCGCGTCGTTCTCGAGCCATATCCATCGCCTGCAGCAGATCTGCGACGCCGCTCGCAAGTGCGGCCGTAAGGTCGTTGTGACCGGTCGCTCCATGCTCACCAACACCCGCGTCGCGCGCGAGCTGGGCTACCTCAACATCGACGATGCCGATATCATCGATGCCTTCGATATCGATAACCTGCCCGACGACAAGATCGTCGTCATGTGCACCGGTTCGCAGGGCGAGCCGCTGTCGGCCCTGTCCCGCATGGCCAATGGCGAGCACAAGACGCTCTCCATCCACGAGGGCGATACCGTCATCCTCTCAGCAACTCCCGTTCCCGGCAACGAGAAGGCCGTCCAGCAGGTCGTCAACAGCCTGGCCAAGCTCGGCTGCGACGTGTGGGATAAGAACCGCGCTCTCGTCCACGTCTCCGGTCACGGTAGCCAGGAGGAGCTTAAGCTCCTGATGGCCATGGCCAAGCCCACGTACTTTATGCCGGTTCACGGCGAGGCCGTGCATCTGCGCGCCCATGCCCAGCTGGCCCGCAAGATGGGCATCAAGGACGATCATATCTTTATCCTCGATAACGGCGACACGCTCGAGATGCGCGGCGGTATCGTCAAACGCGGTACGCCCGTCGAGTCCGGCGTCGTCTACGTCGACGGCCTGCGTATCGGCGATACCGACCCCATCGTCCTGCGCGATCGCCAGAAGCTCGCCAACGACGGTATGGTCACGGCCGTCGCCATCGTCTCGCTCAAGCACAAGAAGATCGAGGCCATCGAGTTCTCGGGCCGCGGCGTCTCGTTTGCCATCGACGACCAGTTCTCCGAGGATGCCTCCGCGTCCATTATGAAGACGATCGAGAAGGGTAAGTTCAGCTTTACGAGCAGCGGTTCCGATGCCATTCGCAAGGCCGTGCGCGATTCGCTCTCCAACTTCATTTGGAGCCGTACGCGCACCCGTCCGATGATTATCCCGGTCGTCATGGAGGTTTAGTTTGGCGCGCGGATCTGCACAAAACGCCAAAGGCAATAAGGCCAACAACCAACCGGCATCTGCTAAGGGTGCCGGTTCCCATCTTCGTGCCAATAAGGGCCACGAATCCGAGTTCGATGAGTTCGAGCCCCTGGTCGAGCCTTCGGCCAATCGCGATATCGCCGGCGTGGTCATTGCCGTTTTGGCGATTGCGTCCTTCATTGCCGTGATTTCCCCGGCAACGGCACCCGTGACAGCTGCGGTTGCCGGTTTCTACCATCTTGGCTTTGGCCTGGGCGCCTACGTGCTGCCGATCGTCATCTTGCTGTTTGCCGCCACGCTCTTTTTGGGTAAGGACTCCCCGCTCAACATTCGTTCGGTTGCGGGCGGCGCCGTGGTCTTTGTGGCCATTGTCTCTATCCTGTCGTTGATAGTGCCGGGTACGAACGACTCGTGCGACCTCATGTTTACGCCGCAGAACCTTTCCGCCTCGGGCGGATACATTGGCGCCTTTATCGCAAGTACCTTGCAAAACGCCCTGGGTAAACCTATTGCCATGGTTGTCTTGCTGGGACTTGTCGTCGTTGGCCTGGTCATTATCGGCTTCTCGGTGGGCGGTGTTTTGCGCTCCGCACGCGATCGCGCCGCCGATTTTGCCGAGCGTCGTCGTGCCGATGTCAATGCGAGCCCGTGGGGCGATGAAGAGGCCCTGTCGGTTCCCGGCGTCGCCCGTCCGCATCTGAGCATTCTGCGCCAGAAGGGAACTGATGCCGCCGTGACCACGGTCATGGGTGGCGATGTTGATCCTGTTTTGGATGACGACGAGGACGATGATCCGTTTGTCGACGTCTCCGAGGCCGTGGAGGCCGAGCGCGCCAAGACCACGCTGCTGCCGCGTCGCCATGCCAAGAAGGGCAAGGCTGCGCCCAAGCTCAACACGAGCGAGCCCGACCCGTCATGGTCCGATAACGAAATCGCACTCACCGAGGGCGATGACGAGGACGACGAGACTCCGCTCGAGACCGCCAAGACAACCTTGCTGCTGCGTCGCCATGCCAAGGCAGGACAGGTCACCGGACAGTTTTCGATAGAAGACGACCCGGACAAGGCTGATGAGTCCGAACCGCCGTTTGCCGTGAATCCCGTTTCGGCAGCTCCGCAGATCCCCGACTTCCTAAAGCATCCCAAGGTTGCCGATGCCTCCTCTACGGCTTCCGCAGCTCCTGTTGCAGCCGGCGACGGGGGAGCGGATGGCACCGCTGCCGATGCCGAGGGCGAACAAGAGGACGGCCTCAAGCTCCCGCCGCTCGAAATCCTGCACGCCAATCCGCAGTCGGCGTCCTCCGCGTCTTCTGATAAGGAGCTGGAACAGACTGCCGAGTCGTTGCAGTCTACCTTGCTTGAGTTTGGCCGTAGCGCTCGCGTCGTCGGCTGGATTGCCGGCCCCACGGTCACGACCTTTAAGCTGCAGCCCGGTGAGGGCGAGCGCGTGAGCAAGATCTCGAGCCTCGAGGACGATATCGCGCTTTCGCTTGCCGCCCAGTCGGTGCGCATTTTCGCGCCGATTCCCGGCACCTCGCTCGTGGGCATCGAGATCCCCAATCGCAAGCGTCAGAGCGTCAACCTGGGCGACGTGCTTCCTTATGTGAAGGGCGGCCCGCTCGAGCTGGCCATCGGTCGCGATGCCGAGGGCACTCCGGTTGTCGCCGACCTCGCTAAGATGCCCCACTTGCTGATTGCCGGTACCACCGGTTCCGGTAAGTCGGTCATGATCAACTCCATCATCACGACCTTGCTCATGCGCGCTCTTCCCGAGGACGTTCGCCTGATCATGGTCGACCCCAAGCGCGTCGAGCTTGCAGGCTATAACGGCCTGCCGCATCTCTACGTGCCCGTGGTGACCGAGCCCAAGCAGGCTGCCAGTGCGCTGCAGTGGGCCGTGTCCGAGATGGAGCGTCGCCTGAAGGTCTTCGAGCGCCTCAACGTTCGCAAGATCTCGACGTATAACGAAAAGCAGGCCGCCGGCGAGTTTGAACACTACGATAACCCGCCGCAAAAGATGCCCTATCTGGTCATTATCATCGACGAGCTTTCGGACCTGATGATGGTCGCCGGCAAGGATGTCGAGGCCTCGATCGTTCGTATCGCCCAGCTGGGCCGTGCCGCCGGTATTCACCTTATCGTGGCTACGCAGCGCCCCAGCTCCAACGTGGTGACGGGCCTCATCAAGGCCAACATCACCAACCGCATCGCCTTTAACGTCGCCACGGGCATCGACTCGCGCGTCATTATTGACCAGATGGGTGCCGAAAAGCTCACCGGTTTGGGCGACATGCTGTTCTCCAAGGTCGACTGGGGCAAGCCTCGCCGTATCCAGGGCTGCTTTGTTTCGGATGACGAAATCAACGAGATTGTCGAGTTCGTCAAGTCGCAGAGCGAGCCCGACTACCACGAGGAGATCCTGTCTGCCGTGGCGCCCGCTTCCATGTCCATGGTGGGTGGCGGCGGCATTGTCCGCACCGGAGTAGCCGAGCCGCAAGACGATGATCCGCTCATTTGGGAAGCCGCCCATATTGTGGTGGAATCGCAGCTTGGCTCCACATCTGGCCTGCAACGTCGTCTGAAGGTTGGCTATGCGCGTGCCGGGCGTATTATGGACATGCTGGAAGAAAAGGGTGTCGTCGGCCCGCCCGACGGTTCCAAGCCGCGCGAGGTCCTGTTGGACGAGGAGGGGCTTGCCGCGCTGGAATCTGTCGACGCCGAGATGGCACGTGAAGATCGTGAGTTTGGAGGATTCTGATGGCTGCACGCTTTGGTGACATGCTGCTCGAGCAGCGTCGCCGAATGGGCCTTTCCATTCAGCAGGTCGCCAACACCATCAAAATCAGGCCGCAGATCATCGAGTTTTTCGAGACCGGTAACTTTGCTTCGATGCCGCCGCGCGGCTATGCGCAGGGCATGATTTCGAGCTATGCTCGCTTTTTGGGCCTCAATCCGCGCGAGGTCGTCAATGCCTACTTTGACGACCTGATGGCATACGAACGCGAAACGTCGCAGCAGGGCGGTCGTTTTCAGGACGCCGCCGGCTACGTCAATTCGCGTTCCTCGGTCGATAACGGGCGCTTCCTGATGGTTCAGGGCGGTCGTTCGACCCGCTATGGACAGCGTCCTCAGCAGGCCGGTTATATTACCGAGACGGGTTCAGGCGAGGAGATTCGCTCACAGCGTGACCGGTTCCGCAGTACGCCGATGCCCGAGGACCGTGCACTTCCCGCTGCCCGCGGCGTGGCGCGTGACCCTCGTGCCGGCTACGGCGACGGCGGCTATTCCGATCGCGGTCATCGTGGTGTCTCCACCGGACGCTCTCGCGGTGGCTATGCGGATGCCGATACCACGCAGGTGACGCCGCGTCTTCGCTCTCAATCACAGCCGTATGGCCAGTGCTCTTCGGCTCCGCGTTCGGGCCAACGTGGCTATCAAGGCCGCGGTGAACTTGCGCCCCGCTCGGGTCAGCGCAGCCTTCAGGGCCAGGGCGGCTATCGCGGCCGTTCCGATAGCAATCGTGGTCGTATGCCTCAGGGAGGCGGCCGCAGCAGTTCCGGTCGTGGACGTGGCGGATCCCGTACTCCTCAAAACAACGGGCTCGATCCGCGTATCGTCTACGCCGGCATCGGTGCCGTGGCGCTGCTGTTGATTGTGCTCATCGTGGTGCTTCTGCGCGGCTGCGCATCTTCGACGCCCGAGACCACGCCCGAGACGCCCGCTGCTACCAAGACGACGACCAAGAAGTCTTCTAAGAAGACCGAAACGGTCGACGAGGACGAAGACACCGATGAGGCGACGGATGAGTCGACTGATTCGGGCGCTACCAAGACGACGGCCAAAAAGGAAGAGAACGAGGTCACGAAGGTCAAGGTCTCCGTTGCCAAGGGAAAGACCGCGTGGATTGAGGTCAAGGTCGACGGCAAGTCGGTCTATGGCGCCCAGGCGACTGGCCCCTTTGAGCAGGAGTACACGCCCGAGTCATCGATCGAGATCACCACGTCCAAGCCTTCTGATGTCACCGTTACCAAGAACGGTGAAAAGGTCCGCTACGATACCAAGACCTCGGGCGTGGCGCGTGTGACGATCACCGTTCCCAAGAAGGAGACGACTGATTCCGAGAATGGTGAAAGTTCTGATGGTACCGACACTACCGACGGCACCGATGCCCAGTCCACGGATAGCGCCGATGCCGCAACTGACGGTCAGACGCCCACCGATTCTACCGACTATTCGTACGATAGCTACTAAGCCGCTCGTACGCGAAAGGAAACATCATGGCTAAAGATTCCAGCTTCGACGTCGTGTCCGAGGTCAACATGCAAGAGGTCGACAACGCCTTCCAGCAGACCACGCGCGAGATTTCCCAGCGCTATGACCTTAAGGATTCCGGCGCCACGATCGAGCTTTCGAAGGGCGACAAGCTCTTTACGATCAACGCCCCGGCCGACTTTGTCTCCAAACAGATTATCGACGTGCTGAGCTCCAAGCTCATCAAGCGCGGCATCGACCTCAAGGCTGTCTCGTGGGATGCTCCGCAGGCGGCATCGGGCGGCACCGTGCGCGTGCTCGGCCATATCGTCGAGGGTATCGACCAAGCGACCGCCAAGAAGATCAACAAGGACATCAAGGATCAAAAGCTCAAGGTCAAGGTGACCATCGAGGCCGACAAGCTGCGTGTTTCCTCTGCTTCGAAGGACGCGTTGCAGACCGTGATCCAGTTCCTGCGCGACCAGGACTACGGCCAGCCGCTGCAGTTCACCAACTACCGCTAATATCAATCGAAAGGACTGCTCTCCAACATGGATACACCGTTGGGCTCCGTGCTCTACATCACCCTCGGGTGCGCTAAGAACGAGGTTGACACCGACCGCATGCGTTCTCTTTTGACCGCCGCGGGCTACGAGGAGGCATTCGACCCGCAGGATGCCGATATCGCCATCGTCAATACTTGCTCGTTCCTCGCCTCCGCAACGTCCGAGAGCATCGAGACCACGCTCGAGCTCGCCAACGAGGTTCAGGACGGCGTTCGTTCTTGCCCCATCGTCATGTGCGGCTGCGTGCCGTCGCGCTATGGCGATGACCTGCCTGACGAGCTGCCCGAGGTCGCTGCCTTTGTGAAGGCCGACGAGGAAGACGGCATCGTGGCGGTCATCGATGGCGTGCTGGGTGTCGAGCGCGAGATTGCAGCCTATATCCCGCAGGTCAAACGTACCGTCGAGGGTGCTGTCGCCTACGTCAAGATTTCCGATGGCTGCAACCGCTTCTGCAGCTTCTGCATGATTCCCTACATCCGCGGCCGCTATCATTCGCGCAATGCCGAGAGCATCATCTCCGAGGTGCGCGACCTGGTTGCCGGCGGTGTGCGCGAGATCGTGCTGATCGGCCAGGACACGGGCATCTGGGGTACCGACTTTGCCGACGAGGACGTCGCCGATGGCTCGCCGCGCAATCTGGCGCAGCTGCTGTGTGCCGTCGCCGAGGCCGTGCGCCCGCACAACGTCTGGGTCCGCGTGCTCTACCTGCAGCCCGAGGGCATGACTGACGAACTCATCGAGACGATTCGCGATACGCCCGAGGTGCTGCCCTATATCGATATCCCCGTGCAGCACTGCGACGCGCGCATTCTCAAGGCCATGCGTCGCTCCGGTTCGCGCCAGGAGCTCGAGGATCTGTTCCGCGACCTTCGCGAGCGCATCCCCGGCATCGTGATTCGTTCCACGGCCATGGTCGGCTTCCCGACCGAGACCGACGACGAGTTCCGCGATCTTATCGACTTTATGGACACCGTCGGCTTTGATTACACGAGTGTCTTTGCCTACTCGCAGGAGGAGGGCAGCCTGGCCGCTAAGATGGAGGGTCAGGTCGACGAAGAGGTCAAGCTCGAGCGCGCCCAGGAGGCCATGGACCTGGCCGAGTCGCTCGGTTTTGCCGCCACCGCCGCACATGTGGGCGAGCGCGCCCAGGTAATCGTCGACGGTATCGAAGAGACCGAGGATGGCGCCGAGCTGATCGGCCATGCCTGGTTCCAGGCGCCCGATTCCGATGGCGCGGTGCATCTGGACGCCAGCGAGGCGTCCGTGGGCGATATTCTGACCGTCGAGTTTACCGATAGCTTCTGCTATGAGCTTATCGGTCATGTTGTGGAGTAGGAGAGCGTCGTGGCTAACGAGAGCAATAAGGAACTGACGAGTGTCTGGACGCCCGCCAACATCGTGACGTGCGTTCGCATCGTCTTTATCCCAGTGTTCATGATCGTGTCGGCGCTTTCTCACACGAGTGTTGCCGGTACGGATTGGAGCATCTTCGATGGCCCGCTCGCCGCCGCTGCCTTCATTCTGTATATGATCCTGTCGTGCACCGATAAGGTCGACGGTTATCTGGCGCGTTCGCGCAACGAGATCACCGACTTCGGTAAGTTCTTGGACCCCATCGCCGATAAGCTGCTCGTGTTCTCGGCCCTGCTGCTGTTCTTGGATTTTGGCGCGGTGACCGTGTGGTCCGTGTTCATTATCCTGTTCCGTGAGCTTCTGGTGAGCGCCCTTCGCATGGTCGCGAGTGCGGCCGGTGTGGTCGTTGCGGCCGATAAGCTCGGCAAGTACAAAACGGCAACCACGATGGTCTCCATTTGCGGTTACCTGTGCGTTTTTGCTATGGCCGGCTTGCACCTTGGCCCGGTGGCGCTGACGCTCGGCATCTACTCGGTGTCGCGCTTCCTGTACGCCGTTGCCGTTGTCCTGACCGTTATCTCGGGCGCCCAGTACTTCTGGAACTGCCGCAAGATCGTCTTTTCGGTCTAGGTCCTGGTAGGCATGACGGAATCATTTGAGCAGATTACCGCACATAACGAAGAGCTGGCGCGTGATATTGTCGAGCGCGCGAGCGCTCGGGGCGTGACGGTTTCGACGGCTGAGTCGCTGACGGCGGGTATGATCGCCTCGACGATTGCCGATATCCCGGGCGCCTCGGCGGTGCTGCGTGGTGGTGCGGTGACCTACTGCGATGAGATCAAGCATCGCGTTCTGGGTGTTGAGCAGGAGACGCTCGACCGCTATACCGCTGTGTCGCATCAGACCGCGCGCGAGATGGCGGTGGGTTCGCTGGAGCTGTACCAGAGCGATATTGCAGTGAGCGCAACGGGTTATGCCGGCCCAGGCGGTGGCACTGAGGATGATCCGGCTGGCACTTTCTATATTGGCTGGGCGTATCGTTCCGCCGATGGGGGCGTGCCGGTCGTGGACTCTGTGCGCTGCCACTATGAGGGCGACCGTTCGTGTGTTCGTGCCCATGCGGTCGCGGAGGCATTGGGTCGCATTGCCCTTGTGCTCAACTCTATGGAATAGACATGTTTTAAGGGGCCTCCGGGCCCCTTAATTGTGGAGATAGGGACCTCCGGCGAATTTTATCTTTGTGCAGGTAGTTGTCGTATTTTTCCTCGTCATGATTTTCTTGGTTCGCCTGCGGTCAAGATTTTGGTCAGTGTTTGGTCGGCGTTTGGTTGGGTTTTGGAAAGACTGCCTGCATATGATTGGCCTGAACGGTTGACCACGAACAGCCGTTCGTTTATTATCGATGCAGGTTGTTAAGAGGAGGGCTATTCATGGCCAAGAATTCAGGTCCCGTACGTACCGTTCATGCTCGCACGACGGGTAAAGAGCGCGATGAGATGATCGCCACCACCAAGGCCGAGATCGAGAAGAAATTCGGCCAGGGTTCCATCATGAGGTACGGCGACGGTGGTCCCGAGCTCGAGGTCGAGGCCATTCCCACGGGCGCCCTGGCCCTCGATGCCGCGCTGGGTATCGGCGGCGTGCCGCGCGGCCGTATCGTCGAGATTTACGGTCCTGAGTCCTCCGGTAAGACGACGCTTTCGCTCGAGATTCTGGCCGAGGCCCAGGCTATGGGTGGCGTTGTGGCATTTATCGATGCCGAGCACGCGCTTGATCCCACGTATGCCGCGCGCATCGGCGTGGATATCGACGAGGTGCTCATTTCCCAGCCCGATACGGGCGAGCAGGCGCTTGAGATTGTTGACATGCTCGTGCGTTCCGGCGCCATCGATGCCATCGTCGTCGACTCCGTCGCCGCGCTGACCCCGCGTGCCGAGATCGAGGGAGAGATCGGCGACACTACGGTCGGTCTTCAGGCTCGCCTGATGAGCCAGGCGCTCCGCAAGCTCGCCGGCTCGCTGTCTAAGTCCAACACGACGTGCATCTTCATTAACCAGCTGCGTGAGAAGATCGGCGTCATGTTCGGCAACCCCGAGACTACGACGGGCGGCCGCGCCCTTAAGTTCTTCTCTTCGGTGCGTATCGACATTCGCCGTATCGACAGCATTAAGCTTAAGGACGAGGTTATCGGTAACCGCGTGCGCGCCAAGGTCGTTAAGAACAAGGTGGCGGCTCCGTTCCGTTCTGCTGAGTTCGACATCATGTACGGTACGGGCATCTCTAAGGAGGGCTCAATTCTGGACATGGCTGTCGAGTGCGGCATCTGCAAGAAGATGGGCTCCTGGTTTGCCTATGGCGAGGACAAGCTCGGCAACGGCCGCGAGGCCGCCAAGGCTTTCCTGCGCGAACACCCCGATTGCGCCGACGAGATTGAGCATAAGGTCCGCCTTGCCTGCGGGCTTGAGTTTGATGACGATGCTCCGTCCGAGGTCGAGCTGACCGATCAGCCTGCGCCTGAGGAGTTTGACGAGCTTTACGCTATCGATGGTTCCGCCATGCTCGATGATGACGACGAGTAACGGATTCTCGTATGTCGTATACGGTGACCGAGGCCACGGTCGTCTTTCCCGATAAGAAGGCGGCCTCCTCGTTCTCGAGCGGATATGCGTCCAAAAAGCCTTGCGCACATATCGATTGTGAGCTTGAGGGCGGTTTTGAGCGGTCCATTTGGATTCCCGTGCGGGTCGCGCGGCTGTATGTCAAAAACCGCCCCGATCTTCCCTGCGATTGGGACAACTTTCGTGAGGCGGTGCAGCTCATCGAGCGTAAATGTGCACTTACCATGGTGACCGAGATATTATCGCGCCGCGACCATGCGACGGGTGAGGTCCGTGACAAGCTGGCTCGCTACGGCTTTCACCAGCCTGCGATCGATTTCGCCGTCGAGCGCGCCACCGAGTATCGCTTTTTAGACGAGAGCCGCTTTTGCTCGTACTTTATCGAGGAGCGCAAGCGGCGCGGTTGGGGACAGCGCAAAATCGAGACCGAGCTCAAGCGCCGTCATGTCGTGCTCGATGACATTCCCGGTTATCCCGAGGATTATTTTGCCGTCGAAGACGATTTGGAGCGTGCGTCAGCTCTGCTCGCCAAGCGGCGTGTTCCAGAGACGCGCGGATTCGAAAAACTGGTTCGGTTTTTGATGGGCAAGGGCTTCTCGTATCACATCGCCGCCGATGCCGTTAAGGCACGTCTCGATGCCGAACGCGAGGAATGTGCGGTTTAGGCGTATGCGTTTTGTGGTCCTGCCGTTCACCGCGTTTTAGCCGCCGTGCTGGGGCCATTTATTTGACAGTTGTTGTGGTTCAACGTACGATAAACACTGTCATTTGCTTTGTGATATGTGCTCATCTGTGATGAGTTTGTTTATATGTTTATCTGTATCCGACCCGCATAAGCTGCGCCCATATTACTCAAATGTCGCGAGCCGTTCGTAAGGACGGTTCGCTTTGTTGTGTAACGAATCCATAAAAAGGAGTGAGCATGCCTATCATCGCAGCGCTCGTTGGCATCGTTTTGGGTGCCATCGCCGCAATTGCCTACATGCGCACCGCCAAGCAGGGTAGTCTTCACGAGGCCGACGAAAAGATCCAGTCGGCACACGCACAGGCTGAGTCCCTGATCGGTGATGCTAAGCGTCAGGCCGAGACCCTCAAAAAAGAGGCTCTGCTCGAGGCTAAAGAGGAGATCATCAAGAACAAGCAGGCCGCCGAGGCCGAGGACAAGCAGCGTAAGAACGAGATTCGTACGCTCGAGAACCGAGTGATGCAGCGCGAGGAATCCCTTGATCGCCGCAACGACGCTCTCGACAAGCGCGAGCATCAGCTGTCCAGCCAGGCCGGTCAGGTCGAGAAGCGCTCCCGCGAGCTTGAGGAGCTCTGCGCAAAGCAGACCTCCGAGCTCGAGCGCATCGCCGACCTGACCCGCGAGGACGCCCACAAGGAGCTCCTCGATAAGGTTCGCGGCGAGGTCACCCACGAGGCCGCCACGATTATTCGCGAGTCCGAGCAGCAGGTTCGCGCCGAGTGCCACAAGACCGCCCAGGAGATTCTGTCCCTGGCGATTCAGCGCTGCGCTGCCGACCACACTGCCGAGGTCACCGTTACCTCCGTGCACATTCCCTCTGATGACCTCAAGGGCCGTATCATCGGTCGCGAGGGTCGCAACATCCGCACCTTCGAGCAGGTTTCCGGCGTCAACCTCGTGATCGACGACACGCCCGAGACCGTCGTTCTTTCGAGCTTCGACCCGGTCCGTCGTGAGACCGCCCGTGTCGCCCTCGAGAACCTCATCGCCGACGGCCGCATTCACCCTGCCCGCATCGAGGAGATGTATCACAAGGCTGCCGACCTGGTTCAGCAGCGCGTGCGCGAGGCTGGCGAGCAGGCTGCCTTCGATACCGGCATCCACGACCTGCACCCCGAGATCGTCAAGACCCTTGGTGCCTTGCGCTACCGTACCTCGTTTGGTCAGAACGTGCTTCAGCACTCCCTCGAGGTCTCTGATCTCTGCGGCGTGATGGCTTCCGAGCTTGGCCTGGACGTTGTGACCGCCAAGCGCGCCGGCCTGCTTCATGACCTGGGCAAGGCAATCGACCACGACGTCGAGGGCCCGCATGCCGTCATCGGCGCCGAGCTTGCCCGCCGTTATGGCGAGAAGCCCGTTATCGTCCACGCTATCGAGGCTCACCACGCCGATGTTGACCCCAACACGGTGCTCGATGTCCTGGTACAGGCCGCTGATGCCGTCTCTGCTTCTCGCCCCGGTGCCCGTCGCGAGTCTGCCGAGAACTACATCAAGCGTCTTGAGAAGCTCGAGGAGATTGCCAACTCCCATGACGGCGTCGAGCGTACCTATGCCATGCAGGCTGGTCGCGAGGTCCACGTCATGGTTCAGCCGGACAAGATCTCCGATGCCCAGTCCACGGTCCTGGCTCACGATATCGCCCATCAGATCGAGGAAGAGATGGAGTATCCCGGTCAGGTGCGCGTCGTCGTGATTCGCGAGAGCCGCGCTGTCGATATCGCTAAATAACATGAGCGACGCGAACGAGCTCATCTCATTTATCGCGTCGATGTCGGGGGAGGGCAACCTTCGCGTCGAGGAGAACCTTGGCGAGGGGTATGTCCGCCTCCGCGTTTCGGAGGCCGAGCGGCGCCAGGCAAAGCACGACATTCAGCATGTCGAGGATATCGTCATCGAAATGCTCCGTAATGCTCGCGATGCCGGCGCCGACAAGGTCTATCTCGCCACGACCAAGGAAGATGGCGTCCGCACGCTTGTCTTTCTGGATAACGGCTCGGGTGTTCCGCAGGATATGCAAGAGCGAATCTTCGATGCTCGCGTTACCTCAAAGCTCGAGAGCATGAAGATGGACCGTTGGGGCGTTCACGGTCGTGGCATGGCATTGTTTTCGATCAAGCAGAACACCGACGAGGCCCGTGTGGTCACGTCCGGTGTCGATCTTGGTTCAGCCTTTAAGGTGAGCGTTGCGGTCGACCGCCTCAGCGAGCGTGCCGATCAGTCCAGCTGGCCCCAGGCCGTCAAGGATGAGGACGGACGTTATGTCTGTGCTCGCGGTCCGCATAATATTATTCGCGCTGCCTGTGAGTTTGCGCTCGAGGAGTTGCGTGGTTGCGATGTCTATCTTGGTTCTCCGTCTGAGATCGCCGCGACCCTTTATGCTCAGGCGTCAAGCCGGCTCGATACGTCGCGTCTCCTGTTTATCGATGACGAGAGTGAGCTTCCGGTTGTCGACCGTTTAGGCCTTGCCTCTGATGCCGAGGACTTTATTCGCATCTGTTCGGGTTTGGGTCTTGAGATGTCCGAGCGTACGGCACATCGCATTTTGGCAGGGCAGATTAAGCCCGTTCGCGGTGTGACCGCGCGTCTGCTGCGCGAGCGTGATTCTTCCTCGCATGCGCCGGCTCCTGTCGATCTTGCGAAAGATCGTCGCGGGCTACGTATTGCCAAGGATGACATGGCACAGTTTTCGCGTGCTGTGGAGCGCGACTTTAATGACCTTGCCGCCCGGTACTATCTCAACCTTTGCGGCGACCCAAAGATTCGCGTTTCGCGTGATCGAATCACCGTGACCTTCGATCTTGCCAAAGAGGAATAGTGCCTTTACCGAGTCCACTCGGTACGATACAGTTATTGCAGTTAAAACGTACTTTTAAACGCAGGAGTTTCTTCATGGATTGCCTGAAGGTATCAAGCAAATCATCGCCCGCGTCCGTTGCCGGCGCCATCGCCGGCATGGTCAAGGATGGTGTACCCGTCAACATCCAGTGTGTCGGTGCCGGTGCTGTCAACCAGGCCATTAAGGCCGTGGCTATCGCGCGCGGTTTTTTGATTCCAACCGGTTTTGATATTTCCTGCGCGCCCGTGTTCTCCGATATCCTCATTAACGGGGAGTCGCGCACGGCCATCCGCCTTTCTATCTACGTTCACCAGATCAATCGAGCTGCTATGGATAACGTCGTCATGGATGATGTTAAGCCTGTGGCATAGCTTCTGCTTGCCTTGTTTCGCTCCCCATCGTTAGGACTTATGCACATGGACCAGCGTTCCGTACGCGATATTCTTGCCGGTAAAACCTACTTTATCCGCACCTTTGGCTGCCAGATGAATCAGCACGATTCCGAGCGCGTGAGCGGTCTGCTCGATTCGTATGGTTGCCTCATGGCGCTCGATCCCGAGCATGCCGATATCGTTGTCTTCATGACATGCTGTGTGCGTGAGGCCGCCGATACTCGCCTGTACGGTCAGTGCAATTCCTGCAAAAGCCTGCCGCCTTCGCCTTCGGGCAAGCGTGTGGTTGCCGTGGGCGGCTGCATTGCGCAGCGTGATGGCGAGGGCCTGCTCACCAACGTCGATAACGTCAATGTCATCTTTGGCACGCATTCTATTGCACATGTGGCCGAGCTCATTGCCGAGGCGTTCCTTGACGGCAAGCGTCATATCCGCACCAATGAGCATGAGGATACGGATGCCATGAGCATGCCGTGGCATCGCGAGACCCAGTATCACGCCTGGGTGCCCATCATGACGGGCTGCAATAATTTCTGCACCTATTGCATCGTGCCGTACGTGCGCGGTCGCGAAAAGAGCCGCCCCTTCGAGGAAATTGTCGACGAGGTGACCGGTTTGGTGCGCCAGGGCGTGCGTGAGATTACACTGCTGGGCCAAAACGTTAACTCATATGGTCGCGATCTGTTTGGCAAGCCGCGTTTTGCCGATCTGCTACGTGCCGTGGGCGATACGGGTGTGGAGCGCATCTTCTTCACGTCTTCGCATCCCAAGGATCTATTGCCCGAGACCATCGACGCCATGGCCGAGACGCCTGCCGTTATGCCGCAGCTGCACTTGGCCGTCCAGTCAGGTTCGACACGGATCCTCAAAGAGATGAATCGCCGTTATACACGCGAGGACTATCTGGGCCTGGTCGATCGCATTCGCAACCGCATGCCCGATATCGCGCTCTCGACCGACATTATCGTTGGCTTCCCGGGCGAGACTGAAGAAGACTTTGAGCAGACGCTCTCACTTGCCGAGACGGTCCGTTATGCTCAGGCCTATACCTTCATCTATTCCAAGCGCGCCGGTACCCCTGCCGCCGAGATTGACGATCCTACGCCGCATGAGGTTATTCTCGAGCGTTTCAACCGCCTGGTTAAGGTTATCGAGACCACGGCACACGAGTATAACCAGGGTGAGCTTCATGCTGTGGTGCCGGCGCTCATTGAGGGAACGAGTAAAAAGAATGACGCGGTCCTGCTGGGCAAGAGTCCCAAGAATCAGACCGTTCATGCGCCTATCCCCGAGGGTTACAGCATCGATCAGCTTGTTGGCAAGATCGTTGATGTTGACGTTGACGTTGCCAAGACCTGGTATTTGTCCGGCTCCGTTGTGGGCGAGCCGCGCTAATGGTTTCTCCCAGGGCAGGTCTTTCCGCCGTTGCGATCGTCGGTCCGACGGCGGTTGGTAAGAGTGATGTCGCCGACCGTTTGGCAGCTCGTCTTTCGTCCGAAGTGCTGTCGTGCGATGCGATGCAAATCTATCGCGGCATGGACATCGGTACCGCAAAGATGGCGCCCGATGAGTGTACGGCGCCGCTGCGTCTCGTCGACATCGTAGGGCCGGGTGTGGCATATTCTGCTGCGCTTTATCAGGCTGACGCTCGCGCGCATGTTGAGCGCTTGCTTGGCGAGGGCCGCCTACCGGTTTTTTGCGGAGGTACGGGGCTGTATCTCAAGGCCGCCCTCGATGAGATGGACTTTCCCTCGGGTGAACTTGAGGACGATCGTCGTATGGGCTATCAGGAGCTTGCCGAGCGTATTGGCGAGGAAGAGCTGCATGCCCTGCTTGCCGAGCGCGACCCAGAATCGGCTGCTGTTATTCATCCCCATAATGTGCGCCGTGTGATTCGTGCGCTCGAGATGCATGATGATGGTATTTCCTATGCACAGCAAAAAAGTCAGTTTAGTGTTCCGCGCGAGCATTATCATGCTCTATGGTTTGGTCTGACGCGTAATCGCGAGGTGCTCTACGAGCGCATTAACCTGCGCGTCGATCTGATGTTTGAGCAGGGTCTTGTCGATGAGGTTCGCGGTCTTATGGACCAGGGGCTGGGAGATGCCCTGACTTCGATGCAGGCAATTGGCTATAAAGAGATTATTGATGCTTTCAATGGCGTGATTTCTATGGATGAGGCTCGCGAACTCATCAAGATGCGTTCGCGTCGCTATGCCAAACGTCAGCTTTCGTGGTTTAAGCGCGATGACCGTATCGTGTGGTTTGATATGGACGAGTTTACGATCGATGAGGTCGTTGAGGACATCCTGCATCGTATTGAGGCTGCCTAATGGCCCGTTTCCCCCTTGTTCCCACGGCACCCGAGCCCGAGCGTGCCATATTAGTTGGTGTTGAGTGGCGCGACAATGCATGGCCGCTCGATCGCTCGCTTGATGAGCTGGAGCGTCTTACCCACACGGCTGGTGCCCAGTGCGTGGCACGCTTGTCACAGCGTTTGGTAAAGCCGTATCCTAAATCGTTTATCGGTTCCGGTAAGGTTGAAGAGCTGTGCGGCCTGGTGCATCGCATGGATGCCGATGTCGTTATTTTTGACGACGACCTGACGCCCTCGCAGCAATCCTATTTGGAGAAAGCCGTGGGCGAGCCGGTAAAGATTATCGATCGTACGGCACTGATCTTGGATATTTTTGGCCTGCATGCTCAGACGCGTGAGGGACGCCTACAGGTACAGCTGGCACAGCTTCAATATCTGTTGCCTCGTCTGCGTGGCATGTGGAGCCATCTCGCCAAGGAACAGACGCGCGGCGGCATCGGCTCACGCTTTGGTCAGGGCGAAAGTCAGCTCGAGGTCGACCGTCGCCTCATTCGTAATAAGATCGCTGCGCTTTGTCGTGAGCTCAAGCAGGTTGAACAGCGTCGCGATGTTCAATCCAAGAGCCGCATTGAGTCACCGGCGTTTCGCGTCGCGTTAGCCGGTTATACCAATGCGGGTAAATCGTCGTTGCTCAATCGTCTGACCGGATCTACGGTGCTTTCGCAGGACAAGCTGTTTGCTACGCTCGACCCGACGACGCGTTCGTATCGCCTGCCCGGCGGTCGTGGCATGACGATTACCGATACTGTTGGCTTTATTCAAAAGCTACCGCATGGTCTCGTTGATGCCTTTAAGTCCACGCTGTCTGAGGTTCTTGGTGCCGATCTGATCCTTAAAGTTGTGGATGCCTCTGACGAGGACTACGAGCGCCAGCTCGAGGCAGTCGATCGCGTTCTTGACGAGATCGGTGCCGGCGAGCGTTTGACGCTTACGGTGTTCAATAAAATCGATCTTCTCGATAGCGTTGATCGATTGAGTTTCCGTCGTCGCTATCCCGAGGCCGTGCTGTTCTCGGCCCAGACGGGCGAGGGACTCGACGATCTCGTCGACCGTATTGCTCGTGAGGCGGCTGCCACCGATGTGTTGCTCTCCGCTGATATCCCGTATCGCGAGGGCGCCCTCATCACGCTGGTGCATGAACAGGGAACCCTTTTGCACGAGGAGTATCTTGAGGGCGGCGTTCGTATTGTTGCGAAGCTGCCGGCTCGTATCGCGCCGCGGCTCAAGCGTTATCGCACCGAGTAGACGAGCTCCAAAATGCCCAGTATGATGGGCTGATGCAGCAGATAAAAGGGGAGTGCGTGACGTCCAAGGCTGGCGAGCGCCGGGATGGGATTGGCGTAGGCCCAGCTTGGGATGGTCTTATCGATTCCCTGCGCTATGTGTGCGGCGAAGTATCCTGCAAGATACATAAAGATAAACGGGATGATGGGGTAGTAATCACCTGAGACAAACCCAGGGCTTGGAAATCCCAGCCACGCCAGGTAGGGGACAGGGTAGATCGTTTTGGGGATGCTCCAGGTGAGGGCGAACAACACAAGGCATAGGGACATGCCCCATCTCGCCGATATCTTCTTAAGGACGGGATCGGTCAACGCCACGATGCCGGTACATGCGGCCATGCAGTAGATGATGCCAAAATTAACCGAATCGTCGACTGAGACAAGTGTTGTTGCCAGCCAGACGACGAGTGCTGCTAAGGCGTATTTGGCGGCACGTTTGATATTGTTGCGCGAAAGGGTGCACATCCAACCCGCGATAAACAAAAATACCCAGCTGATGCTGGCGCGCCAGATGTCTTGAAAGACGGTCTGGGTAAACCAGGGCATATCCCAGCCGTACAGGTAGGCGAGATCGTAGCAAGCGTGAAAACCTGCCATTGAAATCATCGTAAACCCGCGGACGGTATCAAAGATGGTGATGCGTTTTTGCATTACGAGAACCGGCGCATCAAGCCGACGACTTTGCCCAAAATAACGGGATTCGTTGCATAGATAGGCTCCATGGTGTCATTCTCGGGCTGCAAGCGTACGCGTCCCTGCTCCTTGTAGAACGTCTTGACGGTCGCTGAACCATCAATCATGGCCACGACAATTTCGCCGTTCATGGCACTCTTTTGCTCACGGACGATGATGTAATCGCCATTGAAGATGCCGACATTGATCATTGAGCTCCCATGTACCTCAAGGATAAAGGAACCCTGATCAGTGGCGATTTCGGTCGGGATAGTAAAAATGTCTTCGATATTCTGCTCGGCCAGAATGGGAATCCCAGCCGCGACGCGACCAACGAGCGGTAGCGAGACCGTTCCGCGAGGTGCGGTGGGCTCGTCAGATTTAGAAATTGAGACAGAGGAACCGTCCTCGTTAAAGAGTTCCAGGGCGCGCGGTTTGGTAGCATCGCGCTTGAGTAGCCCGCGCGCCTCCAGGGCAGAGAGGTGTGCGTGTACGGTGCTGGGGGAGGAAAGGCCCACGGCAGAAGCCATCTCGCGCACGCTGGGCGGATAACCCTTCTCCTGCTGATATTCCTTGATGAAGTCGTAAATTTGCTGCTGACGCTTGGTAATTTTGCGAGCCATCAGGGCATCCTCTCTACCCATGTCAAACAAATGTTCGAATTTTGCTTGACAGGAACAACTGTTCGAAGATAATAATAACCGAACATTCGTTCTCGCGCTAGACATTTTTGTCCGCGCGGCTTGATAAAACTGTTCTCAGCAAAACACGCGAGAGGAGAACATGATGAACGCAACGAATATGGTCCAGGGAAACCTCGCCCTTAAGCTCGAGACGCCTGCCGCGCCCGCTTTTACTGTTGTCAAGGGTGGACGTTCCGGTTATCAGCCTTTGCCCGTAAAGTCTGCTCGCACTCAGTATGCTGTTGCCGCGCCGACTCCCGCTGCCCTGAAGGTCTCGACGATTGTTGCCGTCGCCGTTGCGCTCACGCTCTTTTTTGTCCTCGCTACGTCGGTCTTTAGCGCTCGTCACGCCGCGTATGCCGAGTCCGTTTCCAACGTTACCTACGAGACTATTCGCGTTCAGCCTGGTGATTCTCTTTGGTCGCTTGCCGAGGAATATCCAATCGAAGGCCTTTCCACGCAAGAGACTTCCGACATGATCCGTAACGTCAATCATCTGGAGCATGGTTCGCTCGCCGCCGGTGCGCATCTTAAGGTTCCTGCTCGTTCGTAATCATTATCGCGCTGCGCATGGTACCCTTGTTATCGTTTAAGAGGAGGTACCATGCGCTGTCCCAAATGCGGCAAGGCACATACCCGCGTCGTTGATTCCCGTATGCAGGAGTCAAATAATACCATTAAGCGCCGTCGCGAATGTTGCTCGTGTAACTACCGCTTTACAACGTTCGAGCGATGCGAAGACCCAATTGAGGTCATTAAGTCGGACGGAACCAAGCAGCGGTTCGATCGCAATAAGCTGCTCGTCGGTTTGATGCGCGCCACCATCAAGCGTGATATCGACACTAAGAAGCTCAATGAGATTATCGACGACATCGAGGTCGAGCTGCGCTCTCGCACGCTGACGGCCGTCACGTCGCATGAGTTGGGTGACATGGTGCTCAAACGCTTGGCCAAGATCGACAAGGTGGCGTACATCCGCTTTGCCTCGGTCTACCGCGATTTCAAAGACGTCGATGAGTTTCTGCAAGAGCTCGACAAGCTAAGGTGATTCCATGTCCAACATTACCCTCAACATAAAGCGTCTCGACCCCACCGTCGAGCTTCCCAAATACGCCCATCCCACCGATGCCGGCTTGGATCTGCGCTCCAACGAGGACTGCGTCCTGAAGCCCTTCGAACGCCGTCTGGTCTCTACTGGGTTGGCCATCGCCCTGCCCGACGGCTACGCCGGCTTCGTCCAGCCCCGCAGCGGCTTGGCCATCAAGCAGGGCCTGTCTATAGTCAACACGCCGGGCCTCATCGACGCCCACTACCGAGGAGAACTCAAGGTTATCCTCATCAACCTGGACCCCTCCAACAACATCCAAATCAACAAAGGCGACCGCATAGCCCAACTCGTCATCCAAGAAGTCCCCACGGTCAACCTCATAGAGGTAGACGAACTGGACAAAACCGACCGAGGCAACGGAGGCTTCGGCTCCAGCGGCGTCGCCTAGGGGTACTCGTATCCCTCCCGCCCGGGGCTTACCTATATCATTCCATGCTCAAACATTCTTGCTTCGCAGGGGCGCACGGATCCCGCTTTCGCCTGAGCCCCATACATATCATCCCGTGCTCAAACATTCTCGCTTCGCTGCTAAACTGCGCGCGGGACGATATGTATGGGCTCAGGCGAAAGGGCTACATGCTTGACATAAAACAATCTTTCTAGTTAGCCGATGCGATAAAGGGATGCCTCCTT
>DBGFJU010000022.1:0-5576 GCA_048529485.1 Collinsella aerofaciens
ACGGCGGTGGTACCGGGCTAGACGCCTTGCGGAGCCACGGCCTCGGCCTCGCGCGCGGTAATAACGCGGCAGATTGCCGGCTGGCACAGGCCGTCGTCGAGCTCGATGCCACGGCGGAGCGGTTCTAGATCGCGGTCGGTCAGCTGCCCGTCCACGAGCGCCTGGTAGGTCTTGTAGACGTGCTTGCTGGGGTGCAGCAGGCCCTGCGACAGGTCGCCGTCGGTGGTAAAGAGCAAAAGGCCCGTGGTGTCGCGGTCCAGGCGACCCACCGGGAAGAGCCCCGGAAAGCGGTCGCGCGGAACCAGGTCGGCCACGCAAGGGCGCTCCTGCGGATCGCTCATGGTGGTAAGGTAGCCGGTCGGCTTGTAGAGCATCAGGTACACGGCGCCCTGGTTGAGCTTGACGGGCATGCCGTCGACCTCGATATGGTCGCGGTCGACATCGACCTTGGTGCCCAGCTCGGTCGCGACCTCGCCGTTAACCGTCACGCGGCCGGCGGTCATCAGGTCCTCCGACCCGCGGCGGCTCGCTACGCCCGCACGCGCCAAAAAGCGCTGCAGGCGCATGGTGTGCGGGTAGACGGGCTGGGCGTCGGTTGCGGGTATTGCGTTGCCCATGGCGCGCGTCTCCCCTGCTTCGTTAGTCCTCGTCATGCAAATCCTCCGAGGTCTCGTCGACGACCAGGGTCTCCATGTCCTCGACTGCCTCAACATCTTCAACATCGGTATCGAGAAGCTCGCGCTCTTCGTCCAGGTCCTCGGCTTGTTCCTCAAGCGTGGACTGAATGCTGTGGCCGCTCAGACGCTCGCGGATAAACTGGCGCGACTGCTCGTCGGGGGCAAACTGCTCCAGGTCGGGCAGGTCTCGGGTGGAGCGCAGACCGAACTTTTCCAAGAAGGCGTTGGTCGTGCCGTAGATTATGGCCTGACCGCGCTGGGGGTCGCGGCCGAGCTCGCGCACCAGACCCTTGTCCACGAGCGACGCGATGACGCCGTCTGAGTTGACGCCGCGGATGCCCTTGACCACCTCGCGCGTTACGGGCTGGTGGTATGCGATGACGGCCAGGGTTTCGAGCGCCGCCTGGGACAGCTTTTGCGTGTCCCAGCTCAACACATAGGCCTCGACCACGTCGTGGTAGGCGGGGTGCGTGAACAGGCGCCAGCCGCCGGCGACCTCGCGCAGCTGAAAGCCGCGGTTGGCCTCCTCGTACTCAACCTTGAGCTCGGCGAGCAGCGACGCGCATTCGCCGGGGGCGATATCGAGCGCACCGGCCAGCGCGGGCGCACTCACCGGGTCGCTCGACACCAGCAGCAGCGCCTCGAGGGCGCCTTTGAGGCTGTTTGCCTCCAGCGTGGAAAGGGTTGACATGGTTGCGGCTCCTATTCGGTGAGCTCGGGGCCCTCGCCGGGCACATAGGCCTTGGCGCCCTCGACGCGGTTGATGCGGATGGTTCCAAAGATCTCGTCCTGGCTCAGCGTGAGCGAGCCGCGCTTGGCGAGCTCAAGCATAGCTAGGAAGGTGACGACGAGCTGCTCGGTGGTGGCATCGCCGTCCAGTAGCTCGCGGAAGGTGCAGGTTTGGTGCGCCATGGTAAAGCGGTCGACTGAGGCCACGGTCAGGTCGAGCGGCACGCGATGCGGCGCCACATGCTCGGCCTCCAGCAGGAAGGTCTGGCGCTTGCCGTCCAGGTCGGCACAGATGACGGCGAGACCGCGCAGCGTGATGCCGGCAAGGTAGTCGGGCATAAGGCCTAGGAACTCGGGGTCGGGGCCGGCCACGCGCGGATGCATCCGGCTTTCGGCCTGCATGCGCGCACCGAGGGCCGCAGCCGCGCCTTTAAACTGCTTGTAGGCAATCAGGCGCTGGATCAGGACCTCACGCAGCGCGTCGCCGTCGAGCACGCTGAGCTCCTCGAGGTCTTCGTCGAACTCGTCATCGTCGTCATCGGCTTTGCGCGGTGTCTCCTGGGGGACCAGCGAGGCGGCCTTGATGTCCAAAAGAGTTGCCGCGACCAGCAAAAAGTCGCTCGCCACGTCCAGGTCCAGCGCCTCGATGCGCTCGGCCTCGGCAAGGTACTGCTCTGCCACCTCGCTGATGGAGATGGCGCCGATATCTACTTTTTGGCGGGTTACCAGCTGCAGCAGCAGGTCGAACGGTCCGCTGTAGACCTGCGTCGACACGCGATACGACATCTTCGACCTCCTTTGACGGCGCCTTCGCGGCGCGGTTTGGGTGCATGTTGCGACCGTTTTACACGGTCGACCTGTAAGTTTACCTTAGATGCCGGCGATTGCGAAGTTGAGCAGCTGCTCAGCGAGCGGATACACGGTAACGTCGAAATAGCGGCCGATCACATCGATGCCGGTCCACATGGGCAGCAGGTACAGAACCAGGATGAGGATTGGCATAGCGTATTGCTGCAGACGATAGTAGTTGGCGAGCGCCTTGCCTTTGAGGAACGGGACGATGATTGACGAGCCGTCGAGCGGCGGGATCGGGATGAGGTTGAAGAACGCGAGTGACAGGTTGACCACGATAAACGTGGCACCGAAGTTCATGATTTGGGACGCCACGGCAAAGGACATGCTGGTGTAGAGGTTGCCGTACGTCGCGTGCATGAGGGCGGCCGCGAGGCACGCGAGCGCGATGTTCGACGCGGGGCCGGCCACGCTCACCAGGACCTCGTCGCGCTTGGGGTGCTTGAGGTTGTTGAGGTAGACGGGCACGGGCTTGGCGAAGGCGAACACCGGGCCGCCGGCGGCAAGCATGAGCAGCGGCAGGATGATGGTGCCAAACGGGTCGATATGGTTGAGCGGGTTGAGCGAGACGCGGCCGCGCGAACGGGCCGTCTTATCGCCGAGTGCCCAAGCTGCGGCGGCGTGCGCGCTCTCGTGGATAACGATGCCAAGGATTACGGCGACGGCGCTGGCGAGCAGGTTCATGATGTAGCTGCTGGACATGGCGCTCTCCTAGCGGACGCGGCGCGAGGCGCGCGTGAGCAGGTAGTCAATTACAAACAGGATGACGGCGACGATAGCGTAATCCAGGCGGAAGACGCCGCCAAAGGGAGAGGTGATGACGCCGTAGCCGGCGATGGCGCTCGGCAGCGCGCGCGAAAGCTCAACGACAAAGCCCACGATCTGTAGCTTGGCGGTGAGGCCGCTAAAGCACAGCAGCACGGTCATTGCGCTCATAAAAATGCCGCAGATGCGACAGGCGATGGCGATGATGCTCATCGCCACGGCGGTGGCCTTACGAGCGTTCCCGCGCGGTCTCCTCTTCGATCTGGGTGGAAAGCTCCAACCATTCGTCCTCGAGCTTAGGTAGCTCTTGCTTAAGGCCGTTATATTCCCCCAGCGCGGCGTTGAACTTATCCTGATCGGCATAAAGCTCTTCGCTTGCCATCAATTCCATAAGCTCGTCATAGCGGGCACGCTTTTTGTCGAGCTCTGCCTCGATCTTCTTGAGCTGGTTGCGCACGCCCTTGAGCTTTTTGTTGAGCGCGGCGCGGGCCTGGGCTTCGGAGCGCTTCTGCTCCTTCGTCTTTTTGCCCTCGGCAGGTTTGGGGGTGGCGGGCGCATCGGGCTGGGCCGCGGTGACCTTAGCGGACTTGGTCGCGGCCGGCGCGCTCTCCCCTGACGCCTCGGCGGCGGCGCGGGCTGCGAGGTCCTCGCGCTTGTAGAGGTAGTAGTCGTAGTCGCCATCGTAGACCGTGACCTTGCCGTCGCGGATGTCGATGATGCGGTTGGCCACTGCGCGTACCAGGTGCTCGTCGTGGCTGATCAGCACGATGGTGCCGGGGAAGTTCTGCAGGGCGTTCTCGAGCATGTCCACCGAGTCGATATCCAGATGGTTTGTGGGCTCGTCCAGGCACAGGAGTGCCTCGGGGGCAACAAGCATTTTGGCGAGCGCCAAGCGCGCCTTTTCGCCGCCGGAGAGGACGCGGACCTGCTTTTCGATTGCGTCGTTGTCGCTAAACAGGAAGGCGCCCAGCAGGCTGCGCTGCTGCGGTACGGTCCACTTGGGCGTGACGGTGTCGATCTCTTGCAGGACGGTGTTGGACTCGGTCATGCCCTCGAGTGCGTGCTGGGCGTAGTAGGCCACGCCCACGTTGGTGCCCAGGTCGCGGGTGCCGGTGGTGGGCGGCTCCAGGCCGGCGAGGATCTTCATGAGCGTGGACTTGCCGGCGCCGTTGGGGCCGACGAGTGCCACGTGCTCGCCGCGGTAGAGCTTGAGGTCGATGTCGCTGTAGATGTGCTTGTTGCCGTAGGACTTGGAGACGCCCTCGAGGCCCACGACCATGTCGCCGGAGCGCGGCGGGTCGGGGAACTTAAAGTCGATGTGCTTGTGGCCCTCGGGCAGGATGACGAGCTCCTTTTTGATCTGCTCGATCTTGCGGATGCGCTCCTGCGCCTGAGCGGCCTTGGTGGGCTTGTAGCGGAACTTGTCAACGAAGACCTGCATGTGGGCGATGTCGCGCTCCTGGGCGGCGCGCTTGGCACGCATCTGCTCCAGGTTGTCCTCGCGCTGCTTGAGGTAGCTACTGTAGTTGCCGGTGTAGGTGGTCACGCGGCGGTTTTCGAGTGCGGCGACGTGGTCGACACAGGCGTCCATAAAGGCGCGGTCGTGACTGACGATTAGGACGGCGCCGTCGTAGTTGGCGATAAAGCCGCGCAACCACTGGACGCTTTCGAGGTCCAGGTGGTTAGTAGGCTCGTCCAGAAGCAGCAGGTCGGGATGGCGCAGGAAGAGCTTGGCCAGCGCGATGCGCATCTGCCAACCGCCCGAGAACTCGGAGCACGGGCGCTCAAAGTCGGTGACCTTAAAGCCCAAGCCGGACAGGATCTTGCGGGCGTTGCTCTCGAGCTCGTAGCCGCCCAGGTGCTCAAAGCGGTCCTGGACCTGGCCATACTCGTTAAGGAGTGCGTCGACGTCCTTCCCCTGTTCGGAGAGCTCGGTGATCTGGGCCTGCAGCTCGTTGGCGCGCTCGCCCATGCGGCGGATTTCCTTGGCAGCGGCCATGACCTCGGCGAGGATGGTGGTGTCCTTATGCTCCAGGTTGGTTTCCTGCTCTAGGTAGCCCACCTGGCAGTCCTTGGCGTACTGGACCTGGCCGGCGTCGGGGCTGTCGATGCCCATGATGATCTTGAGCATGGTGGTTTTACCGGCGCCGTTGGGACCCACGAGGGCGAAACGCTCGCCGGGGTTGATCTGGAAGGACGCGCCGCTAAAGAGGACGCGTGCGCCGAAGCTTTTTTCGATCTTGTCGACCAGGAGGATCATGGTGCCGCCTTTGACCTTGTTTTACTATATGAAAAAAGGCCCCAACTTGCGTTGGAGCCTCATTCAATGCTCGGGTGGAGACGAGGGGGATCGAACCCCTGACCTCTTGACTGCCAGTCAAGCGCTCTCCCAGCTGAGCTACGCCCCCGTGCGAAGAAGTACTATACGGGAACTCGGACGGCGATGCAAGGACAATTTTGGAAAAGATACGCTCACCCATGAGGGCGTGGCGACGCTTCTCGTAGATAACGGTACGCTGACGGTTCATCACGTCATCATACTCCAAGAGGTGT
>DBGFJU010000023.1:0-60168 GCA_048529485.1 Collinsella aerofaciens
ATAATACTTTGCCCCCGGCTGGGAAAGGAAAAAGTACAGGCTAATAATAAGATCAGTAAATGTTTCATTGTATTATATTGATTGTTGAAAATAGAACAAGTGCAAAAGTACCGAACGACTAGTCGGATTGCTAGTTTGTGCGGGTTGTGGTTTTGGGAGCTGCGGGAATTTAAGATACTGTACAACTGTACGTTAAATCATCTTCGTAGTATATTGCTACCCGCAAAACTCAGCACCATTGTGCCGCGAGGCACTAAAGCGTCTACGTACAATGGTTGTCGATAGTACGATTCGATTCAACGACAGGATGGATGGTCCAAGCGTGAGTCTCGGCAGCAAACTATCCAATGCAAAGGTGTCCTTTGCGATATTTAAGCGCGACATTAAGCGACTGCTTGTGAACCCCGTCGCCCTGGTGGTTACCCTAGGCGTGTGCGTTATTCCCTCGCTGTATGCCTGGTATAACATCGTGGCAAACTGGGATCCGTATGGAAACACCCAAGGCATCAAGATTGCTATCGCCAACAACGATCGAGGCACCCAAAACGACTTGGTGGGTGAGCTCAACGCTGGCGACAAAGTGGTCGACCAGCTCAAGGAGAATCATCAGTTGGGCTGGACGTTCGTCGACTCGACGGCCGATGCCAAGGAGGGCGTCGAGAGCGGCGAGTACTATGCCGCTATCGTGATTCCCAAGAACTTCTCGGATAACCTGGTTTCGATGCTCGACGGCAACTACCATCAGCCCAAGCTCACGTACTACGTCAATGAGAAGAAGAGCGCCATTGCGCCCAAGGTTACCGATACCGGTGCAAACACCATCGAGGAGCAGATCAACTCGGAATTTGTCTCTACGGTAGGCAAGACTGTTGCCGGTATCGCCAAGGATGCCGGTGTCGATTTAAAGGACAAGGCAACCCAGACTCAGGACTCGCTGGCAAGTTCGGTGTCCGAGGCGTCCGACACCTTGGGCGAGGTGCGCGATTCGATTGGCGATATGAATGCCGCCATCGATAAGACGAGTGGCGCTATCGCCTCGGCTGATGCGGCACTTGCCGGCTTGCAAGGCCAGGCACCGTCGCTGACGCAGACGATCTCCCAGGGCAACGACCTGCTGAGCGAAGCTCGCACCACGGCGGGCAACTCCATCACCTCGCTCTCCAAGGCGCTCTCGGAAGGCAGCCTTGCGCTCACCAAGACGTCGGCCTCTGCGAACGCTGCCATCGGCAAGCTGACGGGCGCGGTCACATCTACGACCACCCGTATCGACAACTCGCTCGAGTCTCTTCAAGCGACGATCGACCACAATAAGGCCGTTATCGGGCACTTGGAGATTCTCGCCAATGACACGTCGACAGGTTCCGAGGAAATTGACGCGCGCATAGTATCGACCATCGATTTGCTTCGAGAGCAGAATGAAAAGCTTCAGAGCATCAAGGACGGTCTGTCCGCGCAGTCGAGCGCCATGGCGAATGACGCAGCGGCTGTTTCGGGTGCCAGTGACGCTATCAATAACGCAATTCATACCGGTGCGACCAACCTTGGCCAAGCCCAGACGGACTTGGGCCAAAACGCGCTGCCGAAGGCCTCGAGCGCGCTCGACTCTTTTGCTGCCGTTTCGGGCGACCTGACCGGTATCGTCTCGGGTATGACACCTACACTTGCAAATGCGCGCGGCACGTTGGCGCAGCTTAGCGCTACGCTCGGCCAGGCCAAGACCACGCTGTCCCAGACCGATTCCTCGCTTGCCAAGGTCCAGGACAAGCTTGCAACCGCCGCCAATGACATCGCGGCGCTGCAGACCTCCGAGTCCATGGGCGAGCTGGCCGATCTGATGGGCGTCGATGTCAATGACGTGGCAGATTTCATGGCGTCTCCGGTTGAGTTGACGTCCAAGTCAATCTATCCGGTCAAAAGCTTTGGCTCGGGCATCGCTCCCTTCTACACCAATCTGGCGCTTTGGGTGGGCGGCTATGTGCTCATCGCCATTTACAAGCTCGAGGTCGACCGTGAAGGTGTTGGCAGCTTTACGGCGCGCCAAGGCTACTTTGGCCGCTGGTTGCTCATGGTGATCCTGGGCGCGTTGCAGGCCATCATCGTTACGGTAGGCGATCTGGTGATTGGCGTGCAGTGCGTCAGCCCGCTGCTGTTCGTGCTGGGCGGCATCGCCATTTCGTTCACCTACGTCAATATCATCTATGCGCTGTCCACCACGTTTAAGCATATCGGCAAGGCTATCGGCGTCATTCTCGTCATCGTGCAGATCCCGGGTTCGTCGGGCATGTACCCCATCGAGATGATGCCCGGCTTCTTCCAGTGGCTGCACCCGCTGCTGCCCTTTACCTACGGCATCAATCTGCTGCGCGAGACGGTCGGCGGCATGTATTCGTTCAACTACCTGTTTAACCTGTGCATTCTGGGCGTGTTCTTGATCGTGGCGCTCTTTATCGGCCTGCAGCTGCGTCCGCTGCTGCTCAACCTTAACCTGCTCTTTGATAAACAGCTCTCCACGACCGGTATGATGATTTGCGAGTCCAACGACCTGCCGCGCCAGCGCTACTCGCTGCGCACGGCCATGCGCGTCATGCTCGATTCCGATTCGTACCGTCGCGAACTGCTCGATCATGCGGTCGCCTTTGAACATCGCTACCCGTACTACATCAAGGGCGGTTTTGCCGCCGTGGTGGGCGTTCAGGTCCTGCTCTTTGTCCTGTCGACGGTTCTCGATATCGACAATAACGGCAAGATCATCCTGCTTGTCATTTGGATCATCTCGGTTATTGCCATCTGCGGCTGGCTTATCAATATCGAATATATCCGAGCGAGCCTCAATACCCAGATGCGCATCTCGGCGCTTTCGGATGAGGACCTGCGTCGCGAGATGCGCGAACACACAGCCGCCATTCCTGCCGCCCGCCACATGTTTGGCCTCAACGCCAGCGAGCGTGGTGCCAAGGGCGGCGATCAGTCCACGGGCCGCTTGCCGCATACCGGTGCGCATCGTAAAGCTCATGATGCCGACGGCGTTGACAACGTAAACGGAAACGACGGGGACACCACCCCGCTTGGCAAGCACTCCAAAGGAGGTGAGGCATAAATGAAAAACATCCTGCACCTGTTTAAGCGCGATGTCCAAAACGTGTCTCGCTCCGTGATTGGCTTGATTGTCGTGATGGGTCTCATTATCGTGCCGTGCCTGTACGCGTGGTTTAACATCGCCGGAAGCTGGGATCCGTATGGCAACACCGGCAATCTCAAGATCGCCGTGGTCAACACCGACGAGGGCTACGAGAGCGATCTGATTCCCGTCGAGGTCAACGTGGGCGAAAACGTAACCTCCACCCTGCGCGGCAACGAGAACTTCGATTGGGTCGTCCTCAACGACCGCGATAAGGCGATTGAGGGCGTTAAGTCGGGCGCGTACTACGCTGCCGTCGTTATCCCTAAAACGTTTAGCGCCGACATGATGACGCTTTTCTCGACCGAGGTGAAGCACGCCGATATCGAGTTCTATGAGAACCAGAAGGCCAACGCCATCGCGCAGATCGTGACTGAAAAGGGTTCGAGCGCCGTCCAGAGTCAGGTCAACGAGACCTTTACCAAGACCATCACGACCATCGGCCTTAAGACCGTGTCCAGCCTGCTCGACTATATGAGCACCGACCAGGTGAGCAACTTTATCGCCAATCTGTCCTCGACGCTGGGCGATTCGGTCCAGGACCTGCAGGACGTTCAGGCCAGTGCAACGTCGCTTGCGGGCATTTTGAGTTCTACGTCCGATTCACTGACATCGGCGGGCGGCATGCTCAAACAGTCCGGATCGACCGAGGAGTCGGTGAAGCAGCTCATGCAGCATGCCGAGAGCGGTATTGCCGATTCCGAGCAAGCGCTCAAGTCTGCCAGCGATGCGATCGATGCCGCTATTGATGGGAGCGCAGGTTCGTTCGATAACGTTTCTACCGAGCTCGCAAAGGCATTCGACGCTGCAAACAAGCATGTCAATCTTACGGTGTCTCAGCTCAACGATGGTGCAGTGTCACTCAAGAACCGTGCCGACGAGATTGATGCCACGGCGAATGAGCTCCGTAGTCTTGCTGGCCAGGTGAGTAACGATAAGCTCAAGGCAGGGCTTGAGGACGCGGCTGCTGAGCTTGACAAAACCGCGACGGAGTACCGCAACAATGCCAATGAGCTGACGAACATCGCGACGTCGCTCACGAAGAGCATGGCCGAGGTCAACAGCTCGCGTGCCGAGGTCGACCAGGCCATCGCCGATGCCAAGGCGGGTATCTCGGGTGCCAAGTCCGATTACGATTCTACGTTCTCGGTTAAGGCCAAAGAGCTCAAGAAGACCATTTCGGGCGTTCTGGATTCCCTGAACGGTATCTCGGGTGACCTAGATAGCGCCGTAGGCGGCCTGACCGACGCATCCGGTTCGCTGGCAAAGGGCCTCTCCAAGGCTGCAAAGCTGGTCAACAAGGCTTCTGATCAGCTGGGCGAGGCGTCGGACAAGATCAGTGCGTTTAAGGACGAGCTCGACGGCGCCTTGATGTCGGATGACCTCGCCACGATCAAGACGATGATTGGCAACGATCCCGAGGGTCTGGCCGTGTCGCTTTCCGGCCCCGTCGCGCTCGATCGCAAGCCGGTCTATCCGATCCGCAACTACGGCTCGGCCATGGCGCCGTTCTACACGATTCTGTCGCTCTGGGTCGGCTCGATCGTGCTGGCGGCCATGATGAAGGTCTCGGTTGACGATGAGCTTATCAACGAGCTCATCCCCGTGCGCCTGCACGAGATCTACCTGGGCCGCTACCTGTTCTTTGGCGGTCTGGCCCTGCTGCAGGCAACGCTCGTGTGCGCGGGCGACATTCTGTTCTTTGGCATCCAGTGCGACAACCCGTTGCAGTTTGTGCTGGCGGGCTGGGTTGCGAGTCTCGTGTTCTCCAATATCGTCTACACGCTTACGGTTTCGTTTGGCGATATCGGCAAAGCGCTCGCTGTCGTGCTGTTGGTCATGCAGGTCGGCGGTTCGGGCGGCACGTTCCCCATCGAGATGACCTGTCCCGTGTTCCAGGCGATCTACCCGTTCCTGCCGTTTACCCACGGCATCAACGCCATGCACGCCGCCATGGCCGGTGCCTACCATATGGAGTACTGGGTTGAGCTGGGTATTCTGGCGAGCTATCTGATTCCGTCGCTGGCCCTGGGCGTCGTCTTCCGCCGCCCGGTCATCAAAGCCAACGACTGGATCATCGAAAAGCTGGAGAGTACAAAACTTATCTAGTTACGCGGTTTTACCAAACCGCGTAACGGCTCGACGCTGCAAACGGCCCCAAGCGGCAATCTGACGTTCAATTTCAAGGGCGCGACCAGAAGGTCAGCGCCCTTTCATTTCACGTCATCTTGCTCGCTTGGGGCCGTTTTCGCTGACGTTGACGGAACATCGAGGTTATTCAAGTCGGTACTTTAGTGGGCTGGATTGCGGTGCAACGCTGGTTGTTGTTACAGTAGCGGGGCGTGCCGGGGGTCCGGTGCGCCCTGTTTTTATTTGACCATGAGGCGGCACGCAGCCATACGCGTGCGGACACCACGCCCAGATTGAGTGCGAGGATGTTCCATGGCCCAATACGCTGCCAACGAAATCGAAAACTTGCCCGATAGCCCTGTAGCCCGTGAAGACCTGGGCGCGGGCGGCACCTTCCGCGGCGCCGGCGCACGCTCTCCGCTGTTCTGGAAGGTTCTGCTCCTTTCGGTGGCGGTCATCTGGGGCTACTCCTTTACCACTATGAAGGACGCACTCGGCACCATTCCGGTGTTCGCGCTGCTCTATGTACGCTTTCTGCCCGCAGCGTTGGTCATGTTTGCCGTCTTTCACAAGCGCATCATTGCACATTTCAACGCTCGCAACCTGATCGTTGGCCTGAGTATGGGCGTGCTCATGTGGGCGGCCTATGCGTTGCAGACGGTCGGTCTGGCACATACTACGGCGGGCAAGAATGCTTTTTTGACGGGCACGTACTGCATCCTTGTGCCGTTCGCGAGCTATTTTCTGAGCGGCGAAAAACTCACCCGCTATAACCTGGGCGCGGCACTGCTGTGCTTGGCGGGCATTGGCTTGGTGGCGCTCGATAGCGTTGAATTCAACATCGGTGACGTCATTACGCTGGCGGGTGCGGTCTTTTTCGCCATCCAGATGGCGGTGACCGCCAAGTACGGTCGCAAAATGGACATCAACGTCATCACGTTTTGGATGTTTGTGGGCAACGGCGTGCTGAGCCTGGCAACGTCGCTGCTATTCGAGACCCAAGCGCCTCTGTCCGTGTGGACGCCGAGCTTTATCACTGCGATGGCGTTTCTCTCGGTGGGCTGCACATGCGTGGCTCTGCTCATCCAAAACGTCGGCTTGGCGCATGTCCCGGCTTCGACGGGCTCGCTGCTCCTTTCGATGGAGTCCCCTTCGGGCGTGTTGTTTTCGGTGCTGCTGATGGGGGAGGCGCTCACCTCGCGCCTGCTCGCCGGCTTCGTACTTATCTTCCTGTCGATTATCTTGAGCGAGACTCACTTCGATTTTTTGCGCAAAAAGCCGCGCCCGCAATTGTAAACAACTTGTTGCGCCGCCCTCCCGGGGCGGCATTTTTTATGCGTCACCCTTAAAGTAATACCTTGCACTTTATGCTATCAAAGTGCTTGCTGCAAAAACGTTACTGGGGGGCATCTATGGCACCAGCACTGTCCGATCTTCAACCGCAATCAGCGCCCAAGGCCACCGCGGCGGCGCAAGCCGCTATCGGTGATGGCCTGGTCAAAGAAGCCCAGGCATTTGCCGATGAACTCGCTGCGTGGCGACACGATCTACACCAGATGCCCGAGCTCGGTAACAATCTTCCGCAGACGTCTGCCTATATCCAGGCACGTCTGGACGAGATGGACATCCCCCATACCACGCTCGTCGACGGTTCCTGCGTCGTTGGCCTGATCGGTGCCGGTGCGGCCGCGGCCGCTCAGGGCAATGGCGCGTGCAGGGACGAGCAGGCCGGAACGGTCGTCATGCTCCGAGGCGATATGGATGCCCTGCCCGTTGCCGAAGAGTCGGGCGAGCCTTTCGCCTCTACGAACGGCTGCATGCATGCTTGCGGTCACGATATGCACGCGACGGCGCTGCTTGGTGCGGCGCGCTTGCTCAAGGCCCGCGAGGCCGAGCTTGTCGACGCCAACGCTACCGTCAAACTGCTGTTCCAGCCGGGCGAGGAGACCTTTGAGGGGGCACGCGCTGCCATCGCCGACGGCTTGCTCGAGAACCCGCGTCCCCAGGCGGCTTTCGCCATGCACGTTAACAGCCAATCGCCGCTCGGCCTGGTGCTCTATGGGAGTCCGGCGCTCTCGGGCGTGTACGGTTTCCGCATCACGCTGCAGGGCAAGGGCGGCCATGGCTCGAGCCCCGAGATCTGCATCGACCCCATCACGGCCGGCGTCCATGTGCACCTGGCGCTTCAGGAGCTCATTGCTCGCGAAGTGCCGGCGGCCAAGGAGGTCGCACTGACCGTGGGTAAGTTTGCCGGTGGCCAAGCGGCCAACGTCATCCCAGATACCTGCGTGCTCGAAGGCACGCTGCGCGGCTTTGACGTTGAGCTCATGGAGCACCTCAAGGAGCGTATCTCCGAGGTTGCCGATGGTGTCGCGGCGACCTATCGTACGCCGGCCACCATCGAGACGCTCTCGGATGTTCCCCCGCTCGTGCTCGATGACGACATGACCCAGGCTTCGCTTGGCTACGTGGGTGCGACATTGCCCAAGGCGGCTTTCTTGCCGCTTTTCCATGCCATGGCGAGTGAGGACTTCGCGCTTATCTCGAGCGAGATTCCGAGTGCGTACTTTACCGTGGGCGCGGCCGTAACCGACACGGACGAGCATTTTGCCCAGCACCATCCCAAGGCACGTTTTAACGATGCCGAGCTGCCGCTCGGTGCTGCGGCCTATACCGCCGTCGCTTTGGGCTATATCGCCGACCACCGGTAGCATCCAACCTTGCCTTTCAAGCCTGCGGGCATGGCCGTAAGGCCTATGCCCTTGTCTTTCAAGGCAATCTTGGGCACTACCGGCGCCCGGCGCCGGCTATTCGTTTGTTAAATAAGGAGCAGTATGCCCCAGCAGCGTAAGTTCTTCCCCGGCTGGCTCGTGGTGGCCTCCGGCTTCGTGATCATGGCCACGTGTTACACGATTTTTGTCAATTGCATGAGCCTGTTCCAGCCGCTGATCGTCAGCGACCTGGGTATTTCCCTTGCGCAGTACAACGTCTCCAATGCGATCTCTACCGTGGTGAGCGTTATCGGATCGCTTGTCATTGGCCATGTTGCCGATAAAGTAAGCGGTCGCGTTTTGGGCTCCCTCACTGTAATCGCCACCTCTGCCGTTCTTGCCGGCATGAGCCTTGTCGGTGAACTGTGGCAGGTCTACGTGCTCTTTTCTGTTCGCCCCGTTCCGTCCGTGGCGGTCTTGGGAGCCGAATGGATGCTCGTACCATCATTCGGTTTCCAAGGCGGCCACGGGCCTACGAAATGATCCGTTTTCCTCCGTCCCCAGCAGATCATGTGACCCGAAGGGGACGGAGGAAAAGGGATCACAAATAGCGGCGGCGCATCTGGCCGAACGAGTCCCCATACCCTCGTTCGGTCAGACGCGCCGCCGCGTTGCTGCTTTGTGCCGTATAATGTCCACTACCTATGACGCGATACAAAAGAAAGGTGTTTGCCCATGCAGGCACAGAAGGCGGAGGGAACCCGCGACCTTATCGGCGCCGAGATGCGCGCCTGGCAAAAGATGCAGCAGATTGCGGCCAGCGTATTCGAGCCGTTTGGCTTTAAGCCCATCGAGACGCCCGCGATCGAGCAGGTTGACGTGTTTGTCCACGGTATCGGCCAGTCGACCGACGTCGTGCGCAAGGAGATGTTCCGCGTGTTTAGCGGCGCCAACCTGGAGCGCGTCTTTACCGAGGGCACCGACACCAAGCTTAAGCCCAAGCAGCGCCTGGCCCTTCGTCCCGAGGGCACGGCCGGTGTGGTGCGCGCCGTCGTGGAGAACAACCTGGTGCCCCAGGGTTCCACGCCGTTTAAGGCTTACTACGCCGAGGCCATGTTCCGCGGCGAGCGTCCCCAGAAGGGCCGCCTGCGCCAGTTCCATCAGGTGGGCATCGAGTGGCTCGGCGCTCCCGATCCGGCGGCAGACGCCGAGTGCATCATCATGCTCATGGAGTTCTACAAGCGTCTGGGCTTCGATCTTTCCAAGCTCCGTCTGCTCATTAACTCGATGGGCGATCCCCAGTGCCGTCCGGCCTATCGCGAGCAGGTTAAGCAGTTCATTCTCGACCACGCCGACGAGATGTGCGACGAGTGCCGCGAGCGCGCCGAGCTTAACCCGCTGCGCGCCTTCGACTGCAAGAACGACCATTGCCGCGAGATCATGGCCGAGGCTCCGCTGATGGGTGACAACCTGTGCGACGAGTGCCGCGAGCACTACGAGCAGGTCAAGCGCTATCTGGATGCCGCCGGTATCGAGTATGTCGAGGATCCCACCTTGGTGCGCGGCCTGGACTACTACACCCGTACCGTCTTTGAGGTCGAGGCCCCTGGCGCCGGCGTCGGCTCCATCGGCGGCGGCGGCCGCTACGACGGCCTGGTCGAGCTCGAGGGCGGCAAGCCTACGGCCGGCGTCGGCTTCGCCGTCGGTTTTGAGCGCGCCCTGCTGGCCCTACAGGCCTTTGGCGGCGACCTGGGTGCCGATGAGGCCCCGTGCGTCTACGTCGCCAACGCCGGCAAGGAGTTGCGCCAGAACGTCTTCGCCATTACGCAGGAGCTTCGCGCCGCAGGCATCGTGACCGAGGCCGACTATCAGGGCCGTTCGCTCAAGGCCCAGTTTAAGCAGGCCGATAAGGTAGGCGCCAAGCTCATCCTGGTTCTGGGTGGCGACGAGCTTGCCGCCGGCAAGGTCAAGGTGCGCGACATGCAGAGCCATGACGAGGTTCTCGTCGATCTGGCCAACGTCGTCGAGGCGGTTCGCGAGCGTCTGTAGCGTATGATTTTTGAGCTGCGGACCCGCTAACATGTCCCGCTCGCGACGAGCGATTGTTACGGGGGTGTTTCGCATTTATGCGGAATGCCCCCGTTTGTGTATGCCGTCCACCGAGAAATACGACCATTTAGAGCAAAAACCCTTGCAATGCAGAAAATACTTTTGTGTGGTAAAGCGCAATCAGTGTCGAAAGTATTTCTCAAGCGCCTATAATAAATACCGCATGTTACGTGCATAGAAGGAGGAATGGGAGGAAACGTGGCTGAGAACCTAAGCAACCAGTCTGTACCCGAAGCCGCGGCGCGCGTCGCTGCCGTGGTCAACCGCCTCGTTAACCGAATCGGCTCGAATGCCGAGTCCAGGGAGCGTCTCGCCGAGATCGAGATCCCCGAGGAGCTGCGCGATAATCTGGCGCTGTTCCTGCGCCTGGAACGTCGTGTGCTTAGCGAGTATGATCCCGAGATCGCGGACCTGTTCGACAAGATTTTGACAGCCGAGATTGTGGTCAATGCTGGCAACCCCGGTAGCCGCGCTGCCGACGAGTCCGTTGACGAACAGGGCGTGCCCACTGCCGACGAGCCCACCGCCGTGGCGTTTCGCGAAGTCGTCGATTTGATTGACAGCCTGCCGCTTGATAAGCAGCAGGTCATCGTTCGCGCCTTTACGAGCTTCTTCCACTTGGCAAACCTGTCGGAGGAGAACTACCGTGTGGCGCAGCTGCGCGAGCGCGAGGCCGGCGCATCGACCGATACCGAGGTCGATCCCGCCAACGAACTCACCGTCGCCTATCACCAGTTGGTAAACGAGATGGGCGTCGAGGGTGCCAATGAGCTGCTCGGCAAGCTCGAGTTCCACCCTGTCTTTACCGCACATCCCACCGAGGCCCGTCGTAAGGCCGTCGAGGGCAAGATTCGCCGTATCTCCAACCTGCTGGAGGAGCGTCCGCGTCTGGGCGGCTCCGACCTGGTGGAGAACGAGCGCCATATGCTGCAAGAGATCGACGCCCTGGTACGCACGAGCCCCATCGCGTTAAAGAAGCCCACGCCGGTCGAGGAAGCCGATACCATCATCGACATCTTCGATAACACGCTGTTCGACGTTATCCCCGTCATCTACCGTCGCTTTGACGACTGGGTGCTGGGCGACAAGGCCGGCACCGTGCCGCCGCTGTGCCCGGCGTTCTTCCACCCCGGCAGCTGGATCGGTTCCGACCGTGACGGCAACCCCAACGTTACCGCCAAGGTGAGCCGCGAGGTCGCCGCCAAGTACTTCACCCACATGGTGCTCAAGCTCGAGGACAAGTGCCGCCGCATCGGCCACAACCTCACGCTCGAGGCCACTTACAGCAAGCCTTCTGCCGAGCTCATTAACCTGTGGAACCATCAGGTCGAGATGAGCCCTCGTTACACGGCCCGCGCCGAGCTGATCTCCGAGCACGAGCCGCATCGCGCCGTCATGCTCGTCATGGCCGACCGCCTGAACGCCACCGTGCGCCGCATCACCGACACCATGTACCACAGCGCCGACGAGTTCCTGGATGACCTGCGCGTCGTCCAGCGTTCGCTTGCTGCCTGCGGTGCCGTCCGTGCCGCCTACGGTCCGGTCCAAACCATCATCTGGCAGGTCGAGTCCTTCGGCTTCCATATGGTCGAGATGGAGTTCCGTCAGCACTCCGTGGTGCACGCCCGCGCCCTCAAGGATATCCACGAGAACGGTATCCATGGCGACCTGCAGCCCATGACGCGCGAGGTCATCGATACCTTCCGCGCTATCGGCTCCATCCAAAAGCGCTACGGCAAGAAGATGGCGCACCGCTACATCATCTCGTTTACCAAGAGCGCCCAGCATGTGGCCGACGTCTTTGAGCTTGCCCACCTGTCCTTTGCACACGAGGAGGATGTCCCCGAGCTCGACGTGATCCCGCTGTTCGAGCAGCTCGAGGACCTCGAGGGCTGCATCGACGTGCTCGACCAGATGCTTACGCTGCCCGTGGTGCAAAAGCGCCTTGCCCAGACCAACCGCCGCATGGAGGTCATGCTGGGCTATTCCGACTCCTCCAAGGACGCCGGTCCTACCACGGCCATGCTCGCGCTGCACTCCGCGCAGGAGCGCATCGCCAAGTGGGCCGAGAAGAACGATATCGACCTGGTGCTCATGCACGGTCGCGGCGGTGCCGTGGGCCGTGGTGGCGGCCCGGCCAACAAGGCCGTGCTGGCGCAGCCCAAGGGTTCGGTCAACTGCTTCTTTAAGCTCACCGAGCAGGGCGAGGTCATCTTTGCCCGTTACGGCAACCGCACGCTGGCTCAGCGCCATGTTGAGTCCGTTGCTGCCGCAACGCTTTTGCAGTCGGCCCCGAGTGTCGAGAAGACCAACACCGAGACCACGCAGAAGTTCTGGGATATGGCCGAGAAGCTCAACACCGCAAGCCACGAGCGCTATCTGGACCTGCTGAACACCGAGGACTTTACACCGTGGTTCTCGACCGTGACGCCGCTGACCGAGGTCGGTCTGCTGCCGATCGGCTCGCGTCCGGCCAAGCGCGGTCTGGGTGCGAAGTCACTCGACGACCTGCGTACCATTCCGTGGATCTTCAGCTGGAGCCAGGCGCGCATTAACCTGGCCGCTTGGTACGGCCTGGGCACCGCCTGCGAGCAGCTTGGCGATCTTGACCAGCTCAAGGCTGCCTACCAGGAGTGGCCGTTCTTCCGCACCTTTATCGACAATATTGAGATGTCGATCGCCAAGACCGATCAGCGCATCGCCAAGATGTATCTGCACCTGGGCGATCGCCAGGATCTGTCCGAGAAGGTCTTTACCGAGATGCAGCTCACGCGTAAGTGGGTCCTTGCCATCGTCGGTGACGAGTGGCCGCTGCAGCGCCGCCGCGTGCTCGGCTGCGCCGTCCGCGTGCGTAACCCCTATGTCGACGCCCTGTCCATCGCCCAGGTCCGCGCCCTTCGCGAGGTGCGCATGAATCAGGACGAGATGGCCGAGGAGAAGAAGGCCGAGTACATGAGCCTGATTCTTTCGACTGTGACCGGCGTCTCGGCAGGACTGCAGAACACGGGGTAATCGATAGCCCTGTGGTTCTCACCGGGGCCCGATGGGTTTCCCTCTGAATGCGTCCTCGCACTTGAAGCCCCCTTATCCTGCTCCTTCGGAGCTGCGGATAAGGGGGCTTCGTGCTGCGGAGTGCATTCAGAGGGAAACCCGTCGGGTCCCTTCGTCCTCGATCTTCAGGGATTAAAGCTGAGGAGAAGAATGATGCATTGGGCGCTTCGCACCTTACAGCTGTGACGGCCGCGGTCCCGTTTGAGGTCGCGTCCGTTTTGTTGTGGGTCAAATATGAACGTTGTGTTAATGAGTCGGTGGACGGTGGTGTTTTTCGGTGAGCGGCGTATCCTTCCAACGGTTTATCTAGTGTGTCAGTTGAAAGGAAGAGGGCGCTCGTCATTGTTTGAATGTGAACTGCCGTTTGACCACAAGACGTTGCATCTGGAGCTCGAGGATAAGAACTTCGCGGGTGTGATGGAAGGTCATCAAAACGAGTTTAAGACTACGAAATCGCAGGAAGAGCTGGTAGAGGAGTCGCTTGCCAACCCTTATGGCTCGCCTTCGCTCGAGGAGCTTTGTGCTGGCAAGAAGGATATTGTCATTATTAGCTCCGATCATACGCGTCCCGTTCCCTCGCGTGTGACGATGCCTATTCTGCTGCATCACATCCATTCCGCTGCGCCCGAGGCTCGAGTTCGTATTTTGGTTGCTACGGGTATGCACCGTCTGTCGACGCATGAGGAGCTCGTCAACAAGTATGGCGAGGAGATCGTTGCCAACGAGGAAATCGTTATGCACGTCGCGACTGACGACAGCATGATGAAAAAGATCGGCACCTTGCCTTCTGGTGGCGAGTGCATCATCAACAAGATTGCCGTCGATTGCGATCTGCTGCTTGCCGAGGGCTTTATTGAGCCGCACTTCTTTGCTGGTTTCTCCGGCAGCCGCAAGTCCGTCCTGCCTGGCATCGCCAGCTACAAGACCATCATGTACAACCACAACGGTCAGTTTGTGAATGATTCCCACTCGCGTGCCGGCAACCTGTGCCACAACCACGTGAGCGAGGACATGTTTGCCGCTGCCGAGATGGCTCACCTTGCCTTTGTGCTTAACGTGGTGCTCAACGGCAAGCACGAGGTCATCGGTTCCTTTGCCGGCGATATCCACAAGGCGCACGAGGCTGGCTGCGAGTTCGTGAAGAGCCTTGCCGGCGTTGAGCCCGTCGAGTGCGAGATTGCCATTACCACCAACGGCGGCTACCCGCTCGACCAGAACATCTACCAGGCCGTGAAGGGCATGTGCTCTGCCGAGGCCACGCTTCCCGAGGGCGGCGTGATTATCGATGTCGCCGGTTGTGCCGACGGTCACGGTGGCGAGGGCTTCTATCACAACATCGCCGACAACGATCCTGCGGAGTTTGAGCGCGCCTGCATCGACCGTCCTAAGGACGAGACCCTGCCCGACCAGTGGACGAGCCAGATTTTCGCCCGCATCCTGGCGCATCACCCTGTGATCATGGTTACCGACCTGTGCGATCACCGGATGATCAAGGATATGCACATGACGCCGGTCAACACCCTCGATGAGGCGCTCAAGCTCGCCTTTGAGATGAAGGGTGCCGATGCCAAGGTGGCCGTCATTCCCGATGGCCTGGGCGTTGTCGTCGCTCAGCACTAGTACGCGGCCTAAACGAATCGTTTATAACCGACAAGAAAGATAAGGTTTTATGCTTACCAAACTCCTCTGCGAATTCGGCGCAACGGCCCTCATGATCATCTTTGGCGTGGGCGTGCACTGCGATACCGTGCTCAAGGGCACCAAGTATCAGGGTTCCGGCCATATGTTTGCCATCACCACTTGGTCTTTTGGCATCTCGGTCTGCCTGTTTGTCTTTGGCGGCGCCGTGTGCATGAACCCGGCTATGGTGCTCGCCCAGTGCATCGTAGGTCTGGTGCCGTGGGGCAGCTGCATTCCCTTCATGATTGCCGATATGCTCGGCGGCTTTGTGGGCGCCGTAATCGCTTGGCTTATGTATGCCGATGAGTTCAAGGCTTCCGAGGGCGTCGTCGACCCCATTGCCCAGCGCAACATCTTCTCGACCAACCCCACCACCGAGGGCACCAACTATGCTCGCAACTTCTTCTGCGAGGCTATCTGCACCTTTGTGTTCATCAGCGCCATCCTTGCTGCCGCTAGCCGCGCTGGTGAGAACGTTCTGATGCTCGCTATCTGCGTCGGCCTGATCGTTTGGGCCGTTGGCATGGGCATGGGCGGCATCACCGGCTTCGCCATGAACCAGGCTCGTGACCTTGGTCCTCGCATGGCCTATCAGGTGCTGCCGATCAAGAACAAGGCCGACAACAACTGGAAGTACGGTCTGCTCGTTCCTGGCATTGCTCCGTTTGTCGGTGCCGCTCTGGCCGCACTGTTTGTGCACGGTTTCTTGGGCATGTTCTAGTCCAAGACTACATAGTTGTTCGCCGTCCGCATGGGGTAACTTCCCAGCGCGTCCTCGGACATGCAAAAAGGCTCGCTGCGCACTTTGTGCGGCGAGCCTTTTTGCGTCCTGCGGAGTGCGCTGGGAAGTTACCCCATGCGGACGGCTGCGGGGTCTTTGTTGCGTTCGTACAAGCAACCCAACATATATATCTGAATTTGGATGGGAGGGGCTTGTTGCTGGTAGGGGCGTTGGGCTGCTGTTGGCACTTTGGGAAGGGATAGTTACTTAGCCGAAGAGGGGCTTGATGGCTGATAGGTAGTCTTTGGCTACTTCGGCCTTATCTACTTGGAAGTTGTGCCAGGCCCACCATTGGACGGTGGCTACGAAGCTTGAGGCTATGTGGTGCAGTAAGAAGCTGCGGTCCATGGTGCCGGCGGGGCCTGCGGGGTCGACGGGGACGGTTTCGGCTGCTCGTGACATGATGGTCTTGCGTAAGCAGTCGGCGAAGACGCGTGAGCCGGCGCCGGCTACGAGGGCTCGAACGCCCTGACGGCGTTCCCAGAGGTTGTTGAGGATATGCTCGACTTGCACGAGTGGGTCGTCGAGCGGCGTACCATCGTCGTCGAGGGCGTGGGTGCAGATGCCGCTCACGAGCTCGGACAGTAGGCCGTCTTTGCTCTTAAAGAGGCCGTAGAACGTGGCCCGACCAACATGGGCGCGCGCGATGATGTCGCCGACGGTGATCTTGCCGTAGTCCTCTTCGCGTAGGAGTTCGGAGAACGCCGCGACGATGGCGGCGCGGCTTTTTGTCTTGCGGGCGTCCATGGCTATGCGTCCGCGTGAACAAGCAGGCAGCGGAGCGTACCGGAGCAACCCTCGTAGGGGCGTTTGCCGGCGCCGTAGCCGACGGCCTCGATGCGGTAGCGAGCCGGCAGGTGCTCGGATGTGCGCAGTGCGGCGACGATGGCAGCGCCCGTGGGCGTCACGAGCTCGCCGGCGACCGGTGCGGGCGTGAGGGCGATATTGCCCGCCTGGCACAGGTTGACGACAGCGGGGACGGGAATGGGCATAAGGCCGTGGGCACAGTGGATGGTGCCGTGGCCCTCGGAAAGCGACTCGACCACAATGTCCTCAATGCCCAGGTCATCGAGGCAGATGGCGACAGAGCAGACGTCGACGATGGAATCGACGGCGCCTACCTCGTGGAACATGACGGTCTCGGGCGTTTTGCCGTGGGCCTTGGCCTCGGCGGCGGCGAGCGCGGTAAAGATGGCGAGCGCGCGACGCTTGGCGCCATCACTCATCTGCGAGCCATCGATGATGGCGGTGACGTCCGCCAAAGAACGGTGATGATGGTGGTGGGCGTGATGATGGCCCTCGTGGCCATGGCCGTGGGTCTCATGATCATGCTCGTGTGTGTGCTCGTGTTCGTGTTCGTGTTCACCATGATCATGATGGTGGTGCTCGTGCTCGTGCGTGTGCTCGGCAGCTGCTTCGTTGCCGTAGAGCCATGCCATGTCGTGGTCGTGGTTCTCGAGCTCTTCTGCCAGCTGAACGTCGAAATCGCAGGCGTCGATGCCATGCTTGTTTACGCGCGTGACGGCGATCGTAAAGCCGTCGACCGGCAGTGTGGCGAGCTGTTCGCGCAGGTGTTCCTCGCTGGCGCCCAGGTCGAGCAGGGCCGCGACGGTCATATCGCCGCTGATGCCCGAGGTGCCGTCGATGATAAGCGTGTGCTGATGATTGGACATGGAATGCTCCTTAGCGGGCGCGGGGTGTGCCGGCGCTCAGATGATTGATAAGACTTGCCTGGTAAGCGGCGCCAAAGCCGTTGTCGATATTGACGACCGATACGCCGCTGGCACAGGAATTGAGCATGGCGAGCAGTGCGGCTACGCCACCAAAACTTGCGCCGTAGCCCACGCTGGTGGGAACGGCGATGACCGGACAGCTCACCAGACCGCCGATAACGCTCGCCAACGCGCCCTCCATGCCGGCGATGGCGATGACCACCTGTGCCTGGGCAAGTTCCTCGGCATGCGCGAGTAGGCGGTGCAGGCCGGCGACGCCTACGTCGTAGAGGCGGTCGACCTCGTTGCCATAGAACTCGGCCGTCAACGCGGCTTCCTCGGCGACGGGCAGGTCGCTCGTGCCGGCGCAGGCGACGACGATGCGTCCGTTGCCGGTAGGGGAGGGCTTGCCGCCCACGAGGGCGAGCTGCGCGTCCGGGACATATCCCAGGTCGATGCCGTTGCCGAGGAACTCCGAGGTGCGGGCTGCCTTTTCGGCATCCAGGCGCGTGACCAGGATGCGCTCCTGGCCGGCATCGCGCAGCGCTTCGATAATGGCGGCAATTTGCTCGGCGGTTTTACCGGCACCGTAGACAACCTCGCCGGCTCCCTGGCGCACTCCGCGCGAAAGATCGAGCTGTGCAAAGCCCAGGTCGGCGGTCGGCGCCGTCTGGATGCGCGTGAGGGCATCGGCCGGCGTAATGCTTCCGTCTGCCACGTCACTTAGCAATTGCTCAAGATCTCGTTTGTCCATATAAGTTCCCTTCGACGCAGAAAAGTTTAGCACGCGAAGGGTTGTTTCCGAACATTAGAGCATAATTGTTCGGAAATCTGACATGTCAGATTAGATGAAGTTGTGAAGCAAACTGACTAGTCACGCAGGATGATGTCCATGGCGAGCATCAGGTTGCGCTCATCGATGGCAAACGGGGCGGCCTCGCGCGTCTTGGGCTTGGCGCAAAATGCGATGCCCGTGCCCGCGGCCTGAATCATGGGGATGTCGTTGGCGCCGTCGCCGATCGCGACGGTATGAGCCATATCGACACCGCACTCAACCGCCCAGTCCAGCAGCTGGATGAGCTTGGACTCTTTGGTCACGATGTCTGCCGCCAGCTTACCGGTGAGCTGGCCGCCCACGACCTCCAGGCGGTTAGCGAGGCAAAAGTCGATACCCGCGGCAGCCACGATCTTGTCAGCGACCTCGTGGAAGCCGCCGCTTACCACGCCGACCCTCCAGCCCTTGCTGTGCGCCGAGCGCACAAGCTCCAGCGCGCCGGGGGTAAACGTCACGCGCTCAAACGTGCGCTCGAACACGCTCTCGTCCAGGCCGGCGAGCAGCCCCACGCGCTTCTCGAGCGCTTGCTTAAAGTCCAGCTCGCCGCGCATAGCGCGCTCGGTGATTTGCGCAACTTGCTCGCCTACGCCGGCCTCCTCGCCCAACAGGTCGATGACCTCCTGGTTGATGAGTGTGGAGTCGATATCCATAACGATGAGGCGTGCAGTCATGGCGGGCCTTTCCGAGTGCAGTTGTATTGGGGCACATTGTCGCACGTGGCGCGCCTTGGCGACGGCCACGGTGCGTCAATTGTTTCGTCTCCGTCAAGTCTTTGGGCAAGAGTTACTTTTCCGCGGCACATCGACACAGGTGCGATAAGATAGAACGCCATGTCTGGCTGCGCGGTTTACGCAGGCTGGGCAAATCTGTACGACGCCGCCCGGAACGACACGGGGCGGCACAGATCCATAAAGGAGGATCACTGGTATGAGCCAGACCCGTCCCATTGACGAGCATTCCATGCACACCCGTACCTGCGGCGAGCTTCGCTTCGAGAACGTGGGCGAAGAGGTCACCCTCACCGGTTGGGTGAGCCGTCGCCGCGACCACGGCGGCCTTATCTTCTGCGACCTTCGCGACCGCGAGGGCATCACGCAGCTCACCTTCGACCCCGAGCACTCCGACGGCGATGCCTTTAAGATCGCCGAGACCATGCGTCCCGAGTGGCCCATCAAGATCCACGGCGTCGTGCGCGCCCGTGGCGAGGAGACCACCAACACCAAGCTCGCGACCGGCGAGATCGAGGTCCTGACCGACCACGCCGAGGTGCTCAACACGTCCGTCACCCCGCCGTTCCAGATTGAGGACGGCATCGAGACCAGCGAGGACACCCGCCTGCGCTATCGCTATCTGGACCTCCGCCGTCCCGAGATGATGGCCAACCTCAAGCTGCGCTCCGACTTCACCTTTGCCATTCGCGAGGCGCTGCACAACCGTGAGTTCATGGAGGTCGAGACGCCCTCCCTGTTTAAGTCCACGCCCGAGGGCGCCCGCGACTTCATCGTTCCCAGCCGCATCCAGCCGGGCAACTTCTACGCCCTGCCGCAGTCCCCGCAGCTCCTGAAGCAGCTGCTCATGGTCGGTGGCGTCGAGCGCTACTACCAGGTTGCCAAGTGCTTCCGCGACGAGGACCTGCGTGCCGACCGTCAGCCCGAGTTCACCCAGGTCGATATCGAGATGTCCTTCGTGGACCAGAACGATGTCATGAGCGCGCTCGAAGAGGTCCTGGCCGATGCCTTCGGCCGCATGGGTGTCGAGATGCCCACGCCGCTGCGTCGCATGGACTACTGGGAGGCCATGGACACCTATGGCTCCGACAAGCCCGATACCCGCTACGGCATGCACCTGGTCGACCTGACCGACATCTTCGCCAACTCCAAGTTCAAGGTCTTTGCGACTGCCGCAAACGAGGAGGGCTCTGTCGTCAAGGCCATCAACGCCAAGGGCGCCGGTGCCTGGGCACGTGCCAAGATCGATAAGCTTGCCGGCGTGGCCTCCACGTTTGGCGCCAAGGGTCTGGCCTGGATCGCCTTCCGCGAGGACGGCTCCATCAACAGCCCCATCGTCAAGTTCTTCTCGGACGAGGAGATGGCGGCTCTGCGCGAGCGCATGGATGTCGAGCCCGGCGACCTTGTGATGTTCGCCGCCGGCCCGCGCTTGCTCTCCGACGAGATCCTGGGCGGCATGCGTTCGCACATGGCCAATGCGCTCGAGATCAAGCGCGAGGGTCACGACTTCCTGTGGGTCGTCAACTTCCCGCTGTTCCACTGGGACGAGGATCGCAAGGCCTATGCTGCCGAGCACCAGCCCTTTACCCTGCCGACCGAGACCGACATCGCCAAGATCGAGGCCGACCCGTTGGCAGCCGGTTCGTGCACCTACGACTTTGTCATGGACGGCTTTGAGGCCGGCGGCGGCGGTATGCGTATCCACAACGCCGAGATGCAGATGTCCATGCTCAAGCTCCTGGGCTTTACCGAGGAGCGTGCCGAGTCTCAGTTCGGCTTCCTCATGGAGGCGCTCAAGTTTGGTGCGCCCCCGATGGGCGGTTTCGCTCTGGGTCTGGACCGCGTATGCATGCTGCTCACCGGTTCCGACTCCATCCGCGACGTCATGGCGTTCCCCAAGACGGCCAGCGGCTCCGACCTTATGTCGGGTGCTCCGAGTGCCGTTAGTGGCGCCCAGCTCAAGGACGTCAGCCTGCGCCTGATGTAGGCGAGCGGTTACATATTGCCCGTAACGAGGGAAGGACGCGTGCCTTCCCTCGTTTTTTATGCGCCGAGGTTGCGCCGGTAACGTACAATAACTACCACGTGGCTGGGTTTGCCGGCCGAATGTGCGATGCCGCGGGAGGGGACATGGTCGAGTTTACAAAGACGATTAAAGATCCGTTGGGATTACATGCCCGCCCGGTTGCGCTGCTCTATGACATCATTGCCAAGCATCGTAGCGACGTGTCAGTCAGTATCGGCGATCGCCACACGGATGGCCGCGACGTTATAGGGCTCATGGCGCTCTGCGGCGAATGTGGCGAAGACGTCGTGTTCCGCGTTTCGGGCGTGGATGAGGCCTCCTGCGTCACGTCGATCAGAAACCTCTCGCTTTAACCTCAACAATGTGACAAGGGGACAGTCCCCTTTGTTGCATAAATTGGTATGACAAGGCACCGCAAAGAGATGGTCTTTGCGGTGCCTCTTTTGTTTCATATAGGAAACTTTTTCGAAATCTGAATAGGGACCCTTTCCAAAAAGTTAACCACGTGCTAGTTTACTAAAGCGAACATAGACGTGGTTAACTTTTATCGCGTCGATGTTGAGGACGAACTGACGTTAGGAGCCACTCATGTCTTGCGGACCGCAGATGCCGGCCATGCCGCTTTCGATGGTAAAAGCGGGCGAAACCGTGCGCGTGTCTCGCGTAAAGGGCAATGAGGACATGAAGCACCACCTCAAGGACCTCGGCTTTGTCGAGGGCAACGAAATCCACGTGGTGAGCTCGAGTGGCGCCAATATCATCGTCACCGTGCTGGGCGCACGCTTTGGTATCGATTCCAAGGTTGCCATGCACATCATGACCGTCGGTTAGTCCGCAGCATTTCAAAAAAACCGAAAGGGGGACAAGAGGATGAAGACGTTGGGTGACGTTAAGGTGGGCGAGAGCTCCACCATCGTCAAGCTTCACGGTGAGGGTGCGCTTCGCCGCCACCTTATGGACTTGGGGCTCATCAAGGGCACTTCGTTCAAGGTCGTGAAGGTTGCACCGCTCGGTGATCCGGTCGAGATCAACGTGCGCGGCTACGAGCTTTCCATCCGCAAGGAGGAGGCGGCCGTCGTCGAGGTCCAGTAAGGGCTCGCGACGTATATTTCTGCAGATAAAGTTAGGTTTTTCTAACTTAATGCTGCAACTTTGAAGCACATTATCCAGCCTGCGCGGAGAAAGCAGCGCAGGCACACAAGGAAGAAGGATTGAATGGCGGATTCTCAGATCCATGTCGCGCTGGCGGGTAACCCCAACTGCGGCAAGACCACGCTTTTCAACCTGATCACCGGCGCCAACGGCTATGTTGGCAACTGGCCCGGAGTCACGGTTGAGAAAAAGGAGGCCAAGCTCCTAAGCGACAAGAACGTTACCATCACGGACCTCCCCGGCATCTACTCGCTTTCCCCCTACAGCCCCGAGGAGCAATGCTCGCGCGATTACCTCATGAGCGGCGAGCCCGATGTCGTCGTTCAGGTGGTCGATGCCACCAACTTGGAGCGCAACCTGTACCTGGCACTTCAGGTCATCGAGACCGGCCTGCCCGTGGTCGTTGCCCTCAACATGGCCGACCTGGTCGAGAAGAACGGCGACAAGATCGACACCGACAAGCTTTCCAAGAAGCTCGGCTGCCCGGTTATGATGATCTCCGCTCTTAAGAACAAGGGCATCAAGGAGCTCTTCGAGCAGGTTAAGAAGTCCGCTGCTTCCAAGGGCCAGGTGCCGGAGCACAAGTTCGACTCCTCCATCGAGGACGTTCTGGACCACATCGAGAACAACCTGCCGGCAAGCGTTCCCGCCAACAAGCGCCGCTACTATGCCGTCAAGCTGTTCGAGCGTGATGCAGACGCCTGCAAACTCATCAACCTCACCAAGGAGAAGGCCGCTCGCGTCGAAGAGCTGGTCGCTCAGTGCGAGCAGGACTGCGACGACGATGCCGAGTCCATCATCACCGGTGAGCGCTACGGCGTGATCGCCCACATCATCGACGAGTGCCTCACCAAGGCTCCGGCCAAGATGAGCACCTCCGAGAAGATCGACCGCGTGGTTACCAACCGTATTTTGGGCCTGCCGATCTTTGTGGTCATCATGTTCTGCGTGTACTACATCGCCGTCTCCACTCTGGGCGGCACGGTGACCGACTTCACCAACGACCAGCTCTTCGGTACCGACGGCTGGTATGTGCTCGGTCAGGGCCGCGATGCCTATGACGCAGCTGTCGAGGCTGCGGGTGACGCCGCTGATTCGGTTGACCCGGCGCAGTACGGCCCCTATGTCCCGGGTATCACCACCGCGGTGCATGACGCCCTTGTGGCGGGCGGCACCGAGGACGGCGGTCTTGTTGACTCCCTTGTCTGCGACGGTATCGTGGCCGGCATCGGCGCCATCATGGGCTTTGTCCCGCAGATGTTCCTGTTGTTCGTGATGCTCTCTTTCCTGGAGGACTGCGGCTACATGGCCCGCGTCGCCTTCATCATGGACCGCGTGTTCCGCCGCTTTGGCCTGTCCGGTAAGTCCTTTATCCCCATGCTCGTGACCTCGGGCTGCGGCGTTCCCGGAGTCATGGCTACCAAGACCATCGAGAACGAGAAGGACCGCCGCATGACGGTTATGACCACCACGTTCATCCCCTGTGGTGCCAAGCTGCCGATCATCGCCCTGCTCATGGGTTCCATCATCGGCGATTCTTCCACCACCGCCGCGTGGATCAGTCCGCTGTTCTACTTCCTGGGCGTCTTTGCCGTCATCGCTTCGGGCCTCATGCTCAAGAAGACCAAGCTCTTCGCCGGCCGCCCGACGCCGTTTGTTATGGAGCTTCCTGCCTACCACTTCCCGGCGATCCGCTCTTGGGCGCTGCACGTGTGGGAGCGCTGCTGGGCCTTTATCAAGAAGGCCGGTACGGTCATCTTCGCGTCCACTGTCGTGGTTTGGTTCCTGTCCAACTTTGGTAGCTACAACGGTTCCTTTGGCTACCTGCCCGCGATGGACGGCATCCCCGAGGAGTTCATGGACTACTCCGTGCTGGCCATGCTCGGTAACCTGATCTCCTGGATCTTCGCCCCGCTTGGCTTTAGCACCTGGCAGGCAACAGCGCTGTCCGTCTCGGGCCTTGTCGCCAAGGAGAACGTCGTCGCCACCGCCGGCTCGCTGCTGTCCGTTGCCGACGCGGGCGAGACCGACCCGAGCCTGTGGACCGCGTTTGCCGGCATGTTCCCCACCATGGGCGCTTGCGTCGCCTTTGGCGCGTTCAACCTGCTGTGCGCTCCGTGCTTTGCTGCCATGGGTGCCATCCGCAACCAGATGGATTCCGGCAAGTGGTTCGCGATTGCCATCGGTTACGAGTGCATCTTCGCTTGGGTGATCGGCCTGTTCATCAACCAGTTCTACAACCTGCTTGTGTTGGGACAGTTTGGTATCTGGACGGTTGTGGCCATCGTGCTGCTGGTTGCGATGCTCTTCCAGATCTTCCGTCCCATGCCCAAGCATGCATGGACCGACGAGGACGAGACCAACGCTGCTTCCGCCGCAGTTTCCGCGTAAGTCCGAATAAGGATTAACCCCTTTCCATGAGCCCGGGTGTCCCAGCGACACTCGGGCTTTTTGGTGGGGGAGATGTGGCGTTTCCGCAGATAAAACCGACCAAAATAAACCTGTCCCTTTTTGGTAGGTGGAGAATGGGGTAAAGTAAGTGATGGTTAACTAGAGGAGGCTTGCTATGGCACCTATCGATATTGTTGTACTGGCTGTTATCGGCATTGCGTTTGTCGCCGTGTGCGTGCGCATCTACCGCAAGGGCACCTGCGCCGACTGCGCTCAGGGTGGCGTTTGCACGGGACATTGCTCCAACAAAAAGACGTGCGCCGCGCTGAAAGGCGTCGACAAAATCGCCGAAGACTTGGGCCGCGGTATCAAGTAAGGCCCAGACATCTAAGCACCTCGCGAGCATCCGTTCGCGGGGCGTTTTTCACTTTTGTGGGGTGGGCTAGAGACGCTGCATGCGGTACCCGACACCCATGTGCGTCTGAATCATCTTGGGGTGAGAGGGGTCTGCCTCGATCTTCTTGCGCAGGGTGCGCATGAACACGCGCAAGCTCGCCAGATCGCTGTCCCAGCTCGTGCCCCATATCTCGCGGGTGATGAAGGTGTGGGTGAGCACCTTGTCGACGTTTTTCGCCAGAAGGACGAGCAATTTGTACTCGGTTGGGGTGAGCGAGAGCTCGCGTCCGTCTTTCGTCGCGTATCCCGCGGCGTAGTCGATATGCAGCGGACCGTTGTCGAACGTGCTCGCTTCTGTCGACTCGCTCGACGCCATCGAGGAGCGCCTCAAATTCGCGCGGACGCGCGCGAGCAACTCATCCACAGAAAAGGGCTTGGTGAGGTAGTCGTCTGCCCCTGCGTCAAGTGCTGCAATCTTGTCGGAATCTTCGGTGCGCGCCGAAATGACGATAATGGGGACTGCCGACCAGCTTCGGATCTTCGTGATGACCTCGATACCGTCAATGTCGGGAAGGCCGAGGTCGAGCATGATGAGGCTGGGGCCGTGCGACACCGCATCCATGATGGCGGCCTGGCCGTTGCAAACCTTGCTCACGACATAGCCGTGGAGGTCAAGCGCGATCGAAACGAGGTTTTGAACGGTCAGGTCATCTTCGACCAGGAGGATGCGTGGCTTAGCGGCATTATTCATGAATCTCGATCTCCTCAGCGGGCAGGGTAAAACGGAAGACGGCCCCATGGGGGTGGTTGTCGCGAACTTCGATGACGCCGCCATGCGCCTCCACGATGGAGCGGCAGAGCGACAGCCCAAGGCCGATGCTTCGACGCGAATCCACGGGCCGCGTATTGCCTGAGGTAAAGAAGCGCTCAAAGATATGAGGCTTGTCGCAGTCTGCCACACCCGGCCCATCGTCTGCGACGTCCACCACGACGAACGCGCCCTCGCGACGTGCGCTGACGGTGACAGTCGAGTCCTCGGGCGTGTATTTGAAGGCGTTCATGATGAGATTCGTAAGCACCTGCATGATGAGATGGACGTCGACGCGTACCAGCAGGATGTCGTCAGTGTGCTCGATGGTGACGGCATGTCCATGCGATGCTTGGGCGACATGGCTGAGGGCGGCCTCGATGACCTCGTTGATGAGCTCGGATGTGAGGTTGAGGCGAATGGTGCCGTCCTCGACGCGTGTGATGGCGAGGAGGTTCTCCACGGTATCGATAAGCCAGAGGGAGTCATCGTAGATGGCATCGGCAAGATCGCAGCGTTGTTCGAGGCTGAGCCTCTCGTCGCTCTTCCGAAGGATTGCCGCAGATCCGGATATAGCCGTGAGGGGTGTCCTCAAATCGTGGCCGATGGAGCGCAAAAGGTTGGCGCGCAGCTGCTCGTTTTTCGCCAAGACCGCAGCCTCTTCGCGCTCTTGCGCCGCCCGGTCGCTTTCGAGCGCCAAGGCGCATTCACCTACGATAGATAGGACGATCGAATGCTCGAAGGCTTCGATCTCGCGCCCCTCCAGGGCGATGCCGATGACACCGAATACCTTGTCGCCGGTGCGAACCGCGAGGTAGAGACAGCGCGCCTCAGGCAGGGTCCGCGTGCTTGCGCCCGCGCGCTTGTTGTTGGTGTAGGTCCAGGTTGCAACGGCGCGCTCGTAGTCGGTGAGCAGCGACGCGGATCGGTTTTCGGTGCCAGCGGACTCATAGAGCGCCTTGCCGAGCGTGCCGTGTTCGGCGGGGTAGAAGACCACGTCGAGTTTTAGCAGTTTGACGAGTTGGTTCATGGCGACGCGGGCGCACTCCTCCGCGCTATGGGCTTGCTGCAAGAGCTGGTTCGTTTCGAGGAGTACACGCGTTTTGAATGCGTTCTCGGCGGAGGTACGGGCGTTGTCGGCGATGCGCGCAGTTAACTCGCCGGCGACCATAGCGGTAGCGAACATGATGCCGAACGTGACCAGATAGCTTCGGTCGTAGCTGGCGAGCGAAAACAGAGGCGTGACGAAGCAGAAGTTGTAAAGCACTACAGAGAGCACGCTCGATACGATCGTGCAGATACGCCCCGTCGTGGTGACGGCGGTCAGCAGGGCCGTGAGGATATAGAGGGATATGATGCTGGAATCGGCAAATCCCAGATGACGGAAAGCCGTGCCGATTGCCGTGGCGACAAGAGAGAGGGCCAGCGTGCGAAGCACGTTTCGGCTGCTGGGCGGCTGCAGGGCGAGCGCATGCCGGCGTCCTTTGGGCCGGGAGGGCGGAGTCGACTGGTCTGGAATGATGTAAATGTCGAGATTCGGGGCGAATGCTATGAGCTGTTCTACGAGAGATTTGCGGCCAAAGAGGGCCTGACGGACGCTGCTGTGCTCGCCCGTGCGTCCCATGACGATCTTCGAAATACCCGACAGGCGCGCGAACTCGGAGATCTGAAACGCGACGTCGTCGCCATAGACGGTTTCCATATGTGCTCCGAGCTGCTCGGCTAGGGCGATATTGGCTGCAAGCTTGGCGCGCTCATCATCGCTCATGGCTTGCGTGCGCGGGCTCTCTACGAACAGGGCGACGAGCTCGCTGCGAAACGCTTTCGCCATGCGTGCGGCGGCACGGACGATGCGGGGATTGGTCGGCGCCGGGGAGACGCAGACTAAGATACGCTCCCTGGTGTAGTAGTCACGGTTTCCCAGCACGCGTGCGGCGTCTGTGAGGTGGCCGGTGCGATCGGCGCAGCGGCGCAGCGCGATTTCTCGGAGTGCGGTGAGGTTCTCGACGGTAAAAAAATGCTGTTGCGCTCGGTCGGCTTGTGCGGGACGGTAGACGAGACCGGCGCGAAGGCGCTCAAGTAGGTCTTCGGGCTCTATGTCGACGAGCTCGACCTGGTCGGCATCATCGAAGATACGGTCGGGGATTCGTTCGCTCACGACAACGCCGGTGATGGATGCAACCATGTCGTTTAGGCTCTCGATATGCTGAACGTTCACGGTCGTATAGACGTCGATGCCCGCATGTAGAAGTTCCTCGACGTCTTGATAGCGTTTGTCGTGGCGAGACCCCGGCGCATTTGTATGGGCGAGCTCGTCGACAAGGATGAGCTGAGGGGCGCGTTCGATAGCCGCATCTAGATCGAACTCGCTGAGCGCAATGCCGTTGTGCTCGATGAGTTTACAGGGCACGTTCTCAAGCCCTTGTGCAAGATGGGCAGTTGCCGGACGTTCGTGCGGCTCGATGTATCCCGCGACGACGTCGACACCTCGCCGCTTGGCGGCGTGGGCGGCTTGAAGCATCGCATAGGTTTTGCCTGTGCCAGCAGCGTAGCCAAAGAAAATCTTGAGGTGTCCCCGGCTGGTTCGAGTGTCATCGGCGACCTCGTCTTTCTCAATTGCCTTGAGGATGAGGTCTGGATTGACGCGAGTGTCCGATGCGTCGCGCTGCATAGCGTAGCCTTTCTGAAGCGTTGTCCATGCGTGCATACGCGGTGAAGACACCACTGTATGCTCGCGAGGTCGAGTATAGGCGCACTGCAGCTGCAATAGTGCTTTCTACCTGCATCTTTACGGCATCTTAAGGACGTGAGCCCCGGCCCTCACGCCTCTTTAATCCCTAGAAGCGTTTACTGTCCCCAGACGCTTGCGAGGGCAGGCGTCCGAGACATCGGACCGCGTGTGAAAGGGGCGGTAAATGGACATCCTCATTCCCATCATCGGAGTCGTCTGCATTGGACTTCTTATCTATTACATCTACATTCTGATGAGGAGTGATTCGTAAACTATGGACGCTGCGATTCAGTACATCTTGTACTTTGCCGTACTCGTCGTCCTGGCCGTTCCGCTCGGTCGGTTCATGGCCCATATCATGGATGGTGAGCATACGTTCCTGTCGCCTGTGATTGCTCCTGTGGAGCGTGGCATCTATCGTCTGCTTCGCATCGACGCGGCAGAACAGATGGGGTGTAGGCGCTATCTGGCGAGCGTGCTGGTCTTTTCGGGGATCGGCCTCGTGACTCTTGTGGCACTCCAGGCGCTTCAGTCCTTCTTGCCAGGCAATCCCCAGCACCTGCCGGGTGTGTCATGGGACCTGTCGTTCAATACGGCTGCTTCCTTCATAACCAACACCAACTGGCAGTCCTACTCCGGTGAGACCACCCTGTCCTACCTTGTGCAGTTCATGGGTCTCACTGTGCAGAACTTCGTTTCCGCTGGCACCGGTATCGCGGTCATGTTCGCGCTGATCCGCGGCTTCCGTCAGGTCAAGGAGCAGGGTCTGGGTTCCTTCTGGGTCGACCTCACCCGCACCGTCCTGTATGTGCTCATCCCGCTGAACCTCGTGTTCGGCATCTGTCTGGCTGCCGGTGGCGTCATCTCCAACTTCCAGCCGGCTCAGAAGGCTGAGCTCGTAGAACCCGTCGCTGTTCAGCCTAATGCAGACGGCGGCTGGAGTGTCATCGACGGCGCCCAGATTGAGGGCGACACGGTCAAGGTCGACGGCAAGGTTGTCGAGGGCGCGCGCGTGGTCACCGAGCAGTTCCTGCCCCAGGGTCCCGCGGCTCCTCAGGTCGCCATCAAGCAGTCCGGCACCAACGGCGGCGGCTTCTTCGGCGTGAACTCCGCCCATCCGTATGAGAACCCCAGTGCCTTCACCAACATCATCGAGATGACCAGCCTGCTGCTGATCCCGGCCGCCTGTTGCTTCGCCTTCGGTATCGGCGTCAAGAACACCAAGCAGGGCAAGGCCATCTTTGCCGCTATGTTCATCCTGCTGGTGATCTTCACCGGCATCATCGCCGTCAACGAGCATGCGGGCACCCCGCAGCTGGCCGATGGCGGAGCGGTCAATATCGAGATGACCGACGGCCAGGCCGGCGGCAACATGGAGGGCAAGGAGAGCCGTTTCGGTATCGCCTCCTCTTCTACCTGGTCCGCTTTCACGACGGCTGCTTCCAACGGCTCGGTTAACTCCATGCACGACTCCTACACCCCGCTGGGCGGTTTTGTCCAGATGCTCCAGATTGCTCTGGGCGAGGTCGTCTTCGGCGGCGTGGGCTGCGGCCTGTACGGCATGATCGGCTTCGCCATCCTCACAGTGTTCATCGCCGGCCTCATGGTCGGACGCACGCCTGAGTTCCTGGGCAAGAAGATCGAGCCGGGCGAGATGCGCTGGGCAGTTGTCCTGTGCTTGGCAACTCCGTTTGCCATTCTGGTGTGCTCGGCCATCGCCTGCATGGTGCCGGGTCTTGCCGACCAGCTCAACAATGGTGGCGCGCACGGCTTCTCCGAGGCGCTGTATGCCTTCACCTCATGCGGCGGCAACAACGGCTCGGCGTTTGCAGGCATGAACTGCAACATTCCCTGGATCAACGTCATGCTCGGCCTCGAGATGCTGTTCGCCCGCTTCATGCCCATCATCGGTACGCTGGCTATCGCCGGCTCGCTGGCCAAGAAGGGAAAGGTCGCCGAGAGCGCCGGTACCCTGTCTACCACCAACGGCATGTTCGTATTCCTGCTCGTGTTCATCGTTCTGCTGATCGGTGCCCTGAGCTTCTTTCCGGCCCTGGCGCTTGGCCCCGTTGCCGAGTTCTTCCAGATGATTGCGTAAAGGAGGGCGCAGATTTATGACTATGCAAAAAGACATGATGGGCCGCGCGGTCCGCGACTCGTTTGCTAAACTGGATCCTCGCGTCCAGATTCAAAACCCGGTCATGTTCCTGGTGTGGCTTTCCGCCGTCATGACCTCCGTCCTGGCCGTCGCTTCCATTTTCGGTGTGCAGGACGCGGGTGTGCCCACCTACTATGTGGTCGCCATCGCGGTCATCCTGTGGCTTACCGACCTGTTCTCGAACTTCGCCGAGGCGCTTGCCGAGGGCCGCGGTAAGGCCCAGGCCGATTCCCTGCGTGCGGCCAAGAAGGATGTCGAGGCCCATCGCATCGAGTCCGTTGAGGACAAGGAGCACTTCACCGTCGTTCCCGGCACCGAGCTCACGCGCGGCGACCTGGTGATCGTACGCGCCGGCGAGCAGATTCCCGGCGACGGCGACGTCATCGAGGGCGCTGCTTCCGTTGACGAGTCCGCCATCACCGGCGAGTCCGCCCCCGTGGTCCGCGAGGCCGGCGGCGACCGCTCTGCCGTTACCGGCGGTACCACGGTGCTGTCCGACTGGATCATCGTCAAGATCTCCAGTGAGCCCGGCCAGAGCTTCCTGGACAAAATGATCGCGATGGTCGAGGGTGCCGCGCGCAAGAAGACCCCTAACGAGATCGCTCTGGAGATCTTCCTGGTGGCCCTCTCCATCGTCTTTATCCTGGTCACGCTGGCCCTGTATTGTTACTCCTGCTTCTCGGTCGGTCTTAACGACATGGACAACCCCACGGCCGTGACCACGCTCGTGGCGCTGCTCGTGTGCCTGGCTCCTACTACCATCGGCGCCCTTCTTTCCGCCATCGGCATCGCCGGCATGAGCCGTCTGAACGAGGCCAACGTGCTGGCCATGTCCGGCCGCGCCATCGAGGCCGCCGGCGACGTCGACATCCTCATGCTCGACAAGACCGGCACCATCACCCTGGGTAACCGCCAAGCCGCCGAGTTCATCCCGGTCGACGGCATCGATCCCGCGGAGCTGGCCGATGCCGCCCAGCTTTCCTCGCTGGCCGACGAGACCCCCGAAGGCCGTTCCATCGTCGTGCTCGCCAAGGAGCAGTTCGGTCTGCGCGGCCGCACACTCGAGGATAAGGGTATGGAGTTCATCCCCTTCACCGCGGCGACCCGCATGTCCGGTGTGAACTACGAGGGCAATGAGATCCGCAAGGGCGCTGCCGATTCCGTGCGCACCTATGTGGAGGCAGCCGGCGGCGTGTTCTCCCAGGAGTGCGACGAGGCCGTCGAGCGCATCGCCAAGGCCGGCGGCACCCCGCTGGTCGTGACCAAGAACTGCCGCGTGCTGGGCGTTGTGTACCTCAAGGACATCATCAAGTCCGGCGTTAAGGAGAAGTTCGCCGACCTGCGCAAGATGGGCATCAAGACCATCATGGTGACGGGCGACAACCCGCTCACCGCCGCGGCAATCGCCGCCGAGGCCGGCGTTGACGACTTCCTGGCCGAGGCCACCCCTGAGGGCAAGCTCGAGAAGATCCGCGAGTTCCAGCGTGAGGGCCACCTGGTCGCCATGACCGGCGACGGCACCAACGACGCGCCGGCGCTGGCGCAGGCGGATGTCGCCGTGGCCATGAACACGGGCACCCAGGCTGCCAAGGAGGCCGGCAACATGGTCGACCTCGACTCCAGCCCCACCAAGCTCATCGAGGTCGTGCGTATCGGCAAGCAGCTGCTCATGACCCGCGGTTCGCTCACGACCTTCTCGGTGGCCAACGACATGGCGAAGTACTTCGCTATCATCCCGGCCCTGTTCTCGCCGATCTACCCGGGCCTTGGCGCGCTCAACATCCTTGGTCTGGCAAGCCCGCTGTCCGCGGTTCTTTCGGCCATCATCTATAACGCGCTCGTTATCGTCGCGCTGATCCCGGCCGCGCTGAAGGGCGTTAAGTACCGCGAGGTCCCGTCCGGACAGCTGCTGACCCACAACCTGCTCGTGTGGGGTCTGGGCGGCATCGTTGCCCCGTTCGTATTCATCAAGCTCATCGACATGCTGCTCGCGTTCTGCGGCATTATGTAAGTGGAGGTTTGTATGTTCAAAGGTGTTGCATCGCGCGCACTGGGCGTGTTCGCGCTGTTTACCGTTGTCTGCGGCCTGGGCTATACGCTCGTCGTGACCGGCATCGCCCAGGTTGCGTTCCCGTACCAGGCGAACGGATCGCTCATTACGGTTGACGGCAAGGTTGTGGGTTCCGAGCTCATCGGCCAGAACTTCGATGGCGAAGCCCATATGTGGGGTCGTATCCAGAACGTGTCAATTGTCGAAGGCGAAGACGGCGAGCTCATGGCGTATGGTGCCCCGTCCAACCTGTCCCCGGCGAGTGAGGAGTATCGGCAGCTGATAGATGCGCGCGTGAAGAAGATCCGCGCCGCCAACCCCGATGCTGATATGGACGCTGTGCCCGTCGACCTGGTGACGTGTTCGGGGTCCGGCCTCGACCCGGAGATCTCTCCCGATGCCGCCGAGTACCAGGTCCCGCGCCTGGCGAAGGCCACGGGCAAGAGCGAAGGCGAGGTGCGCGAGATCATCGCCCAGTGCACCAAGGGCCGATTCCTGGGCGTCTTCGGCGAGCCCACGGTCAACGTGCTCAAGGTGAACCTTATGCTGGACGGCGCGCTGTAGGTGAGGGAGTGGCGGATGAGGGCATGACTGACTATCTGAGCCCTCAATTCCACCCCGCCCATCAGTTGCGGTGAAATACGGACTGTTTTGGCTGTCAAAGGCCTCATCTACTCCGTATTCCACCGCAACTTTTTATGGGTCGAGCAGAAGTTGGGGAAGCGCGTGCGGTCGGGTGCTGCGCGGTTACTGATACGATAAGTACGTTAGCAACTGCCGCCGAGCGGCTCAAACGAAAGGAACCCTGTATGGAGTCCTCTGCCTATCCGATGCTCTTTAGCCCGATCAAGGTCGGTACGACCGAGGTCAAGAACCGCGTCTTTATGCCGCCGGTGTCCACCAACCTGGCCGATCATGGCTATGTGACCGACGATTTGGTCGATCATTACCGTGCCCGTGCCAAGGGCGGCGTGGGCCTCATCATCACCGAGGTCGTGACGGTCGAGCCTACCTATACCTATCTGCCGGGTGACATGTGCTGCTACGACGACACGTTTATCCCCGGCTGGGAAAAGCTCGCCGCGGCCGTCCACGAGTATGGCTGCAAGATCATGCCGCAGCTCTTCCACCCCGCCTACATGGCCTTTAACATTCCGGGCACGCCGCGCCTGATCGCTCCGTCTTTTGTGGGCCCGTCCTATGCCCGCGAGGCACCGCGCCCCATCACGGTCGATGAGATCCACGAGCTCACGCATCAGTTTGGCGACGCTGCCGTGCGTATGCAGAAGGCTGGCGTCGATGGCGTCGAGGTCCATGCGGCGCACGCCCACGGCATGCTCGGCGGCTTTTTGACCCCGCTCTACAACAAGCGCACCGACGAGTACGGCGGCTCGCTCGACGCCCGCATGCGCTTCCTGCTCGAGGTCATCGCCGAGATTCGCGAGCGCTGCGGCGAGGACTTTATCATCGACGTCCGTATTTCGGGCGATGAGTACACCGATGGCGGCCTGACCCTCAACGACATGATCTACGTCTCGCGTCGTCTGGAGAAGGCCGGTGTCGACATGATCCATGTGTCGGGCGGTACCACCATCAAGCGCGGCTCCGCGATTCCCGCTGCCGGTACCCAGCAGGCCTCGCACGCCGCCTGCTCGCGCGAGATTAAAAAGCACGTCAACATTCCCGTCGCCACCGTCGGCCGCATCAACGAGGCCTGGATCGCCGAGGAGCTGATCGAGGACGGCGCTGCCGACATCTGCATGATGGGCCGCGCCAATCTGTGCGATGCCGAGTTCTGCAACAAGGCCGCTGCCGGCAACGCCGACGACATCCGCCCCTGCATTGGCTGCCTGCGCTGCCTGAACGGCATTATGTTTGGCAAGCGCATCTCCTGCACCGTCAACCCCGATGTTGAGCGCGACGAGGCCGGTTACGAGCCTGCCGCCGAGGCCAAGAACGTACTGGTTGTGGGTGCTGGTCCTGCGGGCATGGAGGCAGCCTACATTGCCGCCAAGCGCGGCCACAACGTGGTGCTCGTGGATAGGCAGGATGAGCCGGGCGGCGAGATGCGTATCGCGGCCGTTCCGCCGGCAAAGCAGGAACTCACCCGCGTGATCAAGTATCAGTACCGTCGTCTGGCCGAGGCGGGCGTGAAGTGCATATTTGGCACCGAGCTTACTGCCGAGGACATTCAGCGCGACTATGCCGGCTATGAGGTCGTCCTGGCTTATGGCGCCGAGCCCGTCGCTCCGGCCTTCATGCAGGGCTTTAAGCAGGTTATGACAGCTGACGACCTGCTGGGCGGCAAGGCTTTCCCGGGCAAGAAGATCGTCATCGTGGGCGGCGGCACCGTCGGTTGCGAGACGGCCGATTACCTGGCCCCGTTGGTCAACGACCTGTCGCCGGCCAATCGCGATGTCACTGTTATCGAGATGACCAAGACGCTCGCCGCCAACGAGGGCGGCGCCGGTCGCGCGGTGCTCATCACGCGCATGCTCTCCAAGGGCGTCCACGTGCTGACCGAGGCCAAGGTGACCGAGATTACCGAGGATGCCATCAGCTACGAGAAGGATGGCGAGGTCCACACCATCGCCGATGCCGATACGCTGGTGCTTGCCATGGGCTATCGTCCCAACACCAAGTTGGCCGACGACCTTGCCGCTGCCGGTGTTGCCACCCACGTGCTGGGCGACGCCCAGAAGTGCGGCAACATCCGCGATGCCATCGGCGATGGCTACAAGGTTGCCTGCGAGCTCTAGTCAACCCTTTGTGCGTGGGGGACAGGTGTCTCTGCGCCATCCGATAGCAAAACGGCGGCGGCGTCCCGGATTTCGGGATGCCGCCGCTTGCTCTTGTGATCCTGGCGATGCGAGCGCGCCCTATTTCACCGCAACTGAGGAGATAGGGGATGCGATAGTATTACGGGTGATATTCGACAAACCGTGGGCTTCATCCGAGGGCTTTATGGAACAACACCAGCATTATCAGAGCTTGCAAGATCAGGCGTACAACGCATTGCGCTCCAAGATTATCTATGCCGAGCTCAAGCCCGGCACGCGCCTTTCGGCGATTGGTCTGGAAAAGGAGACGGGAATCGGGCGCACGCCCATTCGCGAATCCTTTGTGCGCCTGCGTGAGCAGGAGCTGGTGGAAACGCGTCCCAAAAGCGGCACCTACGTCTCTAAGATCAGCATGGAACGCGCCGAAAACGCCTGCTTTTTGCGCGAGAAGCTCGAGAGAAGCGTGCTTATTAAATGCTGTTCGGCCGCCTCGCCCGAGCAAAAGCAGCGGCTTGAGCAGATTCTTACCGAGTCCGAGTCGCTCGACCATGGCGAAACGCGCCGTTTCTTTGACCTGGATAACCTGTTCCATGAGACATGTTTTGAAATTGCCGGTCGTCACATGTTGTGGGATTGGATGAAGAGCATCAACACGCATTTTGAGCGATACAACTGGTTGCGTATGGTGTCGCAGGATCTGGATTGGGAGCCGATTCGTCGGCAGCATCGCCGGATTCTCGAGGCCATTAAGAGGGGCGATACCGATGCGGCGAGTTATCTGGCAGAGACGCACTTGCACCTGATGCCCGAGGAGCAGGGCCCGGTTATCGCCTTGCATCCCGACTATTTTGAGCTGCCTAAAGACTCGTCTATCTAGCCCATCATCGCATCTGCTCGAGACGCAAAAAACGACGCTGCTCACCTACAGCGTTTTGCAAGCGAGATTTTTAAAAAAATGCCTAAAATGGCTCAGGCTGCCGACAATGGGGAAACGGGGTGCGCCATGGCGCATATGAGAATCAAGGACATTGCCGCCGAGGCGGGCGTGAGCCCGGCCACGGTCTCGCGCTATCTCAACAACCGTCCCGGGCAAATGACCGAGGAGACCCGTGCCCGCATCGCGGCGGTTATCGAGCGCACTGGCTATCGCCCACGTGCCGCCGCGCGCAATCTGCGGAGCTCGCGCACCAACCTCATCGGCGTGATCCTGGCCGACATCGCCAACCCGTTCTCCAGCGCCATGCTCGAAGGACTTTCCGCCAGCGCCGCTGCGCGCGGCTGCTCGCTCATGACGGCCATTAGCGGCAGCGACCCCGCCAAGGAGGCAGAGTCGCTCACCAGGCTTATCGATGCCGGCGTGGACGGCCTGGTCGTCAACACCTGCGGAGGCAATGACGAGGCGATCGCCGCGGCAGCGGGACGTCTGCCTGTTGTGCTGCTCGACCGCGATGTTGCCGACGGCGGAGTCGATCTGGTGACATCTAACAACCGTGAGCTGGTCGCCGGGTTGGTAGACGCCTTGGCTGCCGCTGGCAGCGAGCGCCTGTGCCTGCTCACCGAGGCAAGCGACGACAGCCCCGTGCGTCGTGAGCGCGCCGAGGCCTTTGCCGACGAGCTTTCGCGACGCGGCCTTGCCGGCGAGGTCGTCACCTTGGCCGATGGCGGTGCCACGGGCGTTGGTCGCTTGGACGAGACCATGCGTGACTATGCCGGCAAAAAGCTCGGCCTCATTGCCGTCAACGGCCTGGTTTTCCTGCGTCTGACCGAGGCGCTAGCGCAGCTGGGACCCTCGCTGCCGGCGGGGCTCAGGATCGCGACGTTTGACGACTACCCCTGGAACCATGTGCTCTTTGGTGGCGTGACCACGGCCGCGCAGGACACCCTCACCATTGCCGAGCGCGTGGTCGAGCGCCTGTCCGAGCGCATCGACGTTGTCACCACCACGGTGGGCGAGGCCGCAAAGCTGGCGCCCAAACGCATCGAGGTTCTCGGTCACATCGAACACCGCGCATCGACCTCGCGCTAACCGCTCATTCGCAACTGCCTGTTCGCACACGTTTTTTGAGCGCTTGATACGCTTTAACCCTGCGGAAACATTTTTCTGCGATAGTATCTGCGATATAGACCAGTCGAAACCCGCCCGAAAGAAAGGGGAGCGACATGAACCAGCAGAACATCGATTACGTACTCCGCTCCGTAGAGCAGCGTGATATCCGCTTTGTGCGTCTGTGGTTTGTCGACATTCTCGGCCGCCTCAAGAACTTTGCCATTAGCCCCGAGGACCTCGAGGTCGCTTTTGAGGAGGGTATTGGCTTTGACGGCTCCGCCATCGAGGGCTTTGCCACGCCCGAGGAAGCCGACATGCTCGCATTCCCCGATGCTTCGACCTTCCAGATTCTGCCGTGGCGTCCGAGCCATAACGGCGTCGCCCGCGTGTTCTGCGATGTGTGCACTCCCGATTGCAAGCCGTTTGCCGGCGACCCGCGCGATGCCCTGCGCCGCATGTTCCGCAAGGCCGAGAAGGCTGGCTATCTGCTCAACGTGGGTGCCGAGCTGGAGTATTACTACTTCCCCGACGAGCACACCCCCGAGCCGCTCGACAACGTGGGCTACTTCGATCTTTCGGTGAGCGATGCCGCTCGCGACCTGCGCCGCAACACGGTCCTCACGCTCGAGAAGATGTCTGTGCCCGTGGAGTACACCTTCCACGCCGCCGGCCGCTCGCAGCACGGCATGAGCCTGCGCCACGCCGAGGCCCTGAGCATGTCCGACGCCATCACCACGGCCAAACTCATCATTAAGCAGCAGGCCTACGAGAGCGGTTGCCACGCATCCTTTATGCCCAAGCCGTTGGCGGGCGAGGACGGCAGCGCTATGTTCCTGTGCCAGTCGCTATTCGACCACGACGGCAACAACGTCTTTTGGGGCGAGGACGACGAGAAGTACCATCTTTCCGACGTCGCCAAGCACTACATGGCCGGCATCCTGGCGCATGCCCGCGAGATCAGCGCCATCACCAACCCCACGGTCAACTCGTACAAGCGCATCACCACGGGCGGCGACTCCGTGCCGCAGTACGCCACGTGGGGCCTGCGCAACCGCGCGAGTATGGTCCGCATCCCGGTCTACAAGCCCGGCAAGCAGCTGTCCACGCGCATCGAGCTTCGTAGCCCCGACCCCATGGCCAACCCGTACCTGGTCAACGCCGTCACGCTGGCGGCTGGTCTCGACGGCATCGAGCGCAAGCTGGAGCTCCCGCCCGAGGCCACGGCCGAGACGCTCAAGCTCTCCGACCGTCAGATGGTCGAGGCCGGCTACACGCCGCTGCCGCGTTCGCTCAAAGAGGCGCTCGACGTGTTTGAGGACTCGCAGTTTATGAAGGATGCCCTCGGCGAGCACATCCACAGCTTCTTCCTCAAAAAGAAGCGCGACGAGTGGCATAAGTTTGAGTCTACGATCACCGAGTGGGAGATCAAGCACTACCTGGCGAACTCCTAATCGCGCTGGCTTGTTCCAGTACGATTGAGCTCATTTCTTTGGAGGCCGATATGTCCGAAAAGAGTGCCCTGTTCATGGCGCGCACGACGCGCTTCCACGAGTTTGCCCGCAGCTTGACGACCACCCTGGGTGTCGAGGTGAGCCTGGCCACTCCCGATTCGCCGACTGCGGCGCACGACTTTGATCTGCTGATCCTCGATTCCGATGGCATCCGCAGCGACCGCATCGATCAGATTGCCAAGTGGCTTGACGATCGCGGCGGCGTTCCCATGTTGGTGATCGTCGACGACGAGGCGCTAGGCACCCTGCGCCTGCCCAATCACGCGCATGCCGACTTTGTATGCCCCACGGCGACGCCCAACGAGCTCAAGGCTCGTGCGCAGCGCCTGATGGGCGAGGAGGAGACCGTCGCCGCCGACGATGTGCTCAACATCGACAACCTCGAGATCAACCTGGCTACCTACCAGGTGACGCTCGATAACGAGCCTATCGACCTGACGCTGATGGAGTACTCGCTGCTGAGCTTTTTGGCGACGCATCCCAACCGCGCCTACAGCCGCGAGGTGCTACTGCACCGCGTGTGGGGCTTTGAGTACTGCGGCGGCACGCGCACCGTCGACGTGCACATCCGACGCATCCGCTCCAAGGTGGGCCCACAGATCGCGGCACACATCACCACCGTCCGCGGCGTGGGCTATCTGTTTAAGGACTAGATTTCCACCGCAAGGGGGACAGGCGCCTTTGCGGTGGTTTTGCCGCAGGTGCGGGTTCCTTTCGAGTTTGCAGTAGAACTTAAGCCTTCCTAAAAGATTGCGTTCTCATACACGTGCACCCGCATATTGGGGTACAACTCATCGTGAACAATGATGGCCCGCCACGTGTTTGGCGGGCCTTTGGTTATTTGACGAAAGGATTGCAGCTATGAGCGAGAACGATTCCCAGCGTCCCCAGGATGCGGGCCACGCCGGCGAGACTCAGCAGCAACCGCGCGTACAGGTGGAGTCGACGCCTGCCGACGGCAACATTCCCTACGTGCAGGCCTACGACACGCAGACCGGCAAGCCGCTGGGCGGCCAGCAGGTTGTAAACAAGCACACGGTGGTCAAGACCAAAACCAAAAAGCTGCCGATCTTTATTACGGCACTCGCCGGCTGTGCCTGCGGCGCCCTGCTGGTCATTGCGCTCATTATGAGCGGCACGCTCGATATCGGCGGCGGCAGGAACGCCGTGACGGCGGGTGCTTCGGGTTCATCGACGCAAAAGATCACCATCGACTCCGAGGACACCACGCTGGCCGAGGCCGTCTCTGCCAAGGCCCTGCCCTCCGTCGTTTCCATCACCGCTACTTCGAGTGGCAGCCAGAATGGCTCGCTTTCGCAGTCTGCCGACGAGTCGGATAGTTCGGGCAGCGTCGGTTCGGGCGTTGTGCTCGATACCGAGGGCCACATCCTCACCAACAACCACGTGGTCGATGGTTACGACCAGTACGTGGTGACCATGGACGACGGAACCACGTACGAGGCCGAGTTCGTGGGCAACGATGCTTCGAGCGACCTGGCTGTCATCAAGCTCAAGGATGCTGACGCCTCCAAGCTCACGCCGATTGAGATTGGTGATTCCTCCAAGCTCAACGTGGGCGAGTGGGTCATGGCGATCGGCTCGCCGTTCGGCAACGAGCAGTCTGTCTCCACGGGCATTGTGTCGGCGCTGTATCGCTCCACGGCCATGAGCTCTACCAACGGTAACACCATCTATGCCAACATGATCCAGACCGATGCCGCCATCAACCCGGGCAACTCCGGCGGCGCGCTCGTCAACGACAATGGTGAGCTGGTGGGCATTAATTCGCTTATCGAGAGCTACTCGGGCTCAAGCTCGGGCGTGGGCTTTGCTATTCCCGTTAACTACGCCAAGAACATTGCCGACCAGATCATCGACGGCAAGACGCCGGTACATCCGTACATGGGCGCTACGCTTTCGAGCGTCAATGCGCTCAACGCCCGCACCAACAAGCTGAGCACCGATAGCGGCGCGTATGTGGCAAGCGTCGTCGAGGACGGTCCTGCCGCCAAGGCCGGCATTCAGGAGGGCGACGTCATCACCAAGCTGGGCGACGACGAGATCACGAGCGCCGATGGTCTGATCATCGCACTGCGCAGCCATGAGGTGGGCGAGAAAGTCGAGATCACGCTCATGCGCGGCAAGGAAGAGAAGAAGGTCACCGTCGAGCTGGGCTCCGATGAGGAGTTGCAGAACCAGCAGCAGGACGACAGTTCGACCGACACCGGCAACGGCGGTATTACCGACGAGCAGCTGCGCCAGTACCTGGAGGAGCTACTAGGCCAGCAGGGCCAGGGTCAGGGCTACGGCCAGGGTTACTAACGAGCCGTATCGCACATACCGATGCCAGAGGGGGCCGTCCCATCAATGTGGGACAGCCCCCTCTTTTCTCATTGATCCGTTGGGAACGGAGGAAAACGGATCATTTAGAACTGGCAAGGGCATGGTTTGATCGCGCGATCCACCCCGGCCTGGTGGCTGCCGATTCGGTGCGGTTCGAAAGGGCTATTCGGCGCCATAGTGACCGGTGGTACTCTAGTAACCGTTTGAAATCGAGCGAAGGAGTGCCGCTATGGAGCAATCGAGCCTGTTTGGTGACGGTGTGGACATCGATACCGAAACGCCCGCGAGTGCGGATGTCGCTGCACCGGCCGATGCCCGTGCCCAGGCGGCAGCGCGTGCGGCCGAGCTGCGCCACGAGCTCGATTATCACGCCTATCGCTACTACATGCTCGACGCGCCCGAGATCACGGACGCCGCCTTTGACAAAATGCTCGTTGAGCTGCAGGAGATCGAGGCCACCTACCCCGATCTGGTAACGCCCGACAGCTATACCCAGCGCGTGGGCGGCTACGTGAGTGAGCAGTTTACGCCGGTCACGCACATGGCGCGCATGTATTCCATGGACGATGCCATGGATCTGGATGAGCTCGACGCATGGCTCCAGCGCACTGAGGATGCCCTCGGTGCCGGCAGCGTTACCTATACCTGCGAGCTTAAGATCGACGGCCTGGGCGTGGCGCTTACCTACCAAAACGGAACCTTCGTGCGCGCGGCTACGCGCGGCGACGGCACCACGGGCGAGGACGTGTCGCTCAACGTGCGAACCATCAAGGACGTGCCCATGCACCTGTCCGAGCCGGCGCTCGCTCACATGGGCGCCGACCGCGGGCGCACCATCGAGGTACGCGGCGAGGTCTATATGCCCAAGGGCAGCTTTGTTCGCCTGAATGAAGAGGCTGATGCCGAGGGGCGCGACCCCTTCGCCAACCCGCGCAACGCCGCCGCCGGTAGCCTGCGTCAAAAGGACCCCAAGGTCACGGCGCGCCGCGACCTTGCCACCTTTATCTATGCTATCGCCGATACCGACCCGCTGCACGTCCACAGCCAGCGCGAGTTTCTGGATTGGCTGCGCAGTGCCGGCTTTAGCGTCAACCCCAACGTGGCTCGTTGCGCCACGCCGGCCGAGGTCCACGAGTTCTGTGCCCAGGCGCTCGAGCACCGCGGTGACCTGGATTACGACATCGACGGCGTGGTCGTAAAGGTCGACAGCTTCCAGCAGCAGCTCGACCTGGGCTTTACCGCCCGCGCGCCGCGCTGGGCCATTGCCTTTAAGTTCCCGCCCGAGGAAAAGCAGACCGTCCTGCGCGAGATTCGCATTCAGGTGGGCCGCACCGGTGTGCTCACGCCGGTCGCCGAGTTCGACCCGGTGACGGTTGCCGGCTCCACCATCGCGCGCGCCACGCTGCACAACATCGACGAGATTCGCCGCAAAAACGTGCGTGAGGGCGACACTATCATCGTGCACAAGGCGGGCGACGTTATCCCCGAGGTCGTGGGTCCGGTGCTCGACAAGCGCCCGGCCGATTCGGTCGACTGGCACATGCCCGAGGTCTGCCCCGTGTGCGGTAGCCCCGTGGTCCACGAGGACGGCGAGGTGGCCTACCGCTGCGTGTCCATCGACTGCCCGGCGCAGCTCAAGGAGCGCCTGCTCCACTGGGTGAGCCGCGGCTGCATGGACGTCGACGGCCTAGGCGACGAGATCGTCGACAAGATGATCGCCGCCGGCCTGGTCCACGATGTCGCGGACTTCTACCAGCTCACGGTCGACGACATCGCCGGACTGGACACGGGGCGCACTTATGCCAGCTCCAACAGCAAAAAGGGCGTCAAGAAGGGCGACCCCATTCCGGTGGGCCTCAAGACGGCCGAGAAAATCATCGCCGAGCTCAACAAGTCCAAGAGCCAGCCGCTCGGTCGCGTGCTGTTTGCCCTGGGCATCCGCCACGTGGGCAAGAGCGTGGGCGAGGTCATCGCCGAGCGATTCCTGTCGATTGACAAGCTCGTCTTGGCGAGCGAAGAGGACATCGCCGAGTGCGAGGGCATCGGTCCTAAGATTGCGGCGAGCGTCAAGCAGTTCCTGGCCGTGCCCGAGAACCTTGCCGTGCTGGAGCGCCTGCGCCAGGCGGGCCTGTCGCTCGAGGTCGATTTGAGCGCCGCGCACGCGCAAGCCGCAGCCGACGCTGGCGTGGCAGGCGAGCTCGCCGACGCACAGCCGCTTGCGGGTCTGACCTTCGTGCTGACCGGTACGCTCGTCAACCGCACGCGCGATGAGGCGGGCGCGGCGCTCAAGGTGCTCGGCGCCAAAGTTTCGGGCAGTGTGTCGAAGAAGACGAGCTATCTGGTCGCCGGCCCCAAGGCAGGCTCCAAGCTCACCAAGGCCGAGCAGCTGGGTGTGCCCGTGCTGGATGAGGACGCACTCGAGCAGATCCTGGCTACTGGTCAGTTGCCCCAGGCTTAAGGCGTCGATAGCCAAATTGAAGATCCGCCCGGGAAGCATGATGCCTTCCGGGCGGTTCTTACTTTGCTGGGGAAACCGGCACCGTGATCTGCGTCACTCGGGTCGCCGGGTCGTCGCTGACGATGCCGTCGATGAGGGCGATTTCGCGTTGCCCCGCTACACCATCAGTTTGTCAAAAGCTCCGCGGCGGTTGAGTACGGTAAACGCGATAACACAGATGACCGCCGACAGAATCGACCCGCACGGCGAGGCGATACCCATGGGAAACAGCGTGTCGGAATAGGCATTCGACAGCAACCACGCGCCCGGCACGCGAATGAGCGCCACGGCCAGCACGTTGTGCGCAAAGCCGATGTAGCTCTTGCCGTATGCAGCGAAAAAGCCGCTAAAGCAAATGTGGATGCCGGCAAAGATTGCGTCGAAAATATAACTGTGCATATAGCCGGTACCGGCCGCGACCACCGCAGGGTCCTTGGCAAAAAAGCCAATAAACGCCGGTGCCACCAGCCACATCAGCACCGTGATCAGGCAGCCGTACACCACCGAGACCGTCATGGCATTCTTGAGCACCTGACGCGCGCGGTTGCCCTTGCCCGCACCGGCATTTTGCGCCGTGAGCGCGCTGACGGTGGCACCCATGGAACTCGGCACAATGAACAAAAAGCTGATCATCTTCTCGACCAGGCCCACGGCGGCAGCGTCGACGAGCCCTCGGTGGTTGGCGATGACGGTGATAAACATAAACGCCACCTGGATGCAGCCGTCCTGGACGGCCACGGGCACGCCGATCTTAAGGATGCTGCCGAGCACCTCGGGCTGGGGGCGCAGGTCGCTGCGCTTAACGTGGATGTTCGTGCGGCGGCTCTTGAGCCACACGAGCGCGAGGGCAACGCTGGCCGTCTGGGCGGTTACCGTGCCGAGCGCCGCACCCACGGGGCCGAGCCCCATGTGGCCGATAAACAGAAAGTCGAGTGCGATGTTGATGATGCACGCCACACCGATCACGTACATGGGCGAGCGCGAATCGCCCAGGCCGCGAAAGATGGCCGAGAGGATGTTGTACGCGGCGATAAAGGGAATGCCGACAAAGCAGATACGCAGGTAGGCGGCGGTGCCTTCGACCGCCTCGGGCGGCGTACCAATGAGCGCCACGATTTGCGGGCATAGTGCAAACAAGATGACGGCCAGTACCACCGAGACGCCCATAAAGAGCGTAATGGTGTTGCCGATGGCGGTCTCGGCGCGGTCGAAGCGACGCGAACCCACGGCGTGGCCGACGATGACCGTCGTTCCCATGGCTAGGCCCACGAGCGTCACGGTAATGATATAGAGCGTCTGAGCGCCATTGCCCACGGCGGTGATGCCGGCAGCGCCGCTAAACTGCCCCATCATGTACAGATCGGCCATGCCGTAGAGCATCTGCAAAAAGTACGAGAGCATATAGGGCAGGGCAAAGACCGCGATGGTCTTAAGGACATTGCCGCGTGTGAGGTCGTGTTCCATGGGCGGGGCACTTTCTGGCTTGGTTCGTTTAACTACCAGTGTAGTGAAAACCCTACAACGATTGTAGAGTCAAGGTTCGTGTCGGCAGTGGGGCGAAAAAAGTCGCGCGCACCATTATTCCGAGTGAATATGGACACACGTCACGAGAACTCGCCGCCGGCGCTAAACTTGCAGAAAACGATTTCGGAATACTTGACACCATTATTCGGCGCGCAATAATACGTGCGTTTGCGAACAACGTTTGATGGGGGTTGAACCTGCGTGCGCAATCTCAAAATACTGTTTTCCTATCTAGGGGCATACCGTCGCGATGCCATCCTCGGCGTGTTCTTTGTGTCGGTCGAGACGGTGCTCGAGCTGTTTATACCGGTCATCATGGCCAACATCATCGATGTGGGCGTGCCTGCGGGTGATATCAACTACATGCTGCTGCAGGGCGCGTACATGTTGGTGTGCGCTGCGCTTTCGCTGGTACTGGGCTTGGGTTATGCCCACACGTCCGCCCGCGTTGCTTCGGGCCTAGGCGCTAACCTGCGCGAGGCCGAGTACAAAAAGATTCAGACGCTCGCTTTTGGTAACCTGGACAACTACGACGCCAGCTCGCTCGTCACCCGCATGACCACGGACATCACCGTTATCCAAAATGCTGTGGGCAACGGCTTTCGCCCTATGGTGCGCGGCCCGGTGACGCTTATCGTCGGCCTTATCTACGCGCTGATGCTGTCGCGTCCGCTCGCCACCGTCTTTGCGATCATCTTGCCCGTGTTGGCAATCGTGCTGGGCGTCATCACCTATCGCGTGAGCCCGCTCTACCGCCAACTCCAGACCTCGATGGACCACCTTAACGGCGTGGTGCAAGAGGACCTTACCGCCGTGCGCGCCGTGAAGGCTTACGTGCGCGCCGAGCACGAGTGCGACAAGTTCGACACCGTCAATACCGAGCTCGCCGACACGGCGACCAAGACCTTCGGCACCGCCGTGCTCAACCTGCCGGTGTTTCAGCTGTCGATGTACGTGGCTGCGCTCTCCATCCTGTGGATTGGCGGCCGCATGATTCTCGCCGGCAAGTTGGGCGTGGGCTCGCTCACGGGCTTTATGAGCTACGTGCTGCTGATCATGAACTCACTCATGATGATTTCCAACGTGTTTTTGCTGCTCACGCGCGCTCTCACGAGTGTGGGCCGTATCGCAGAGGTGCTCGATGAGGAGCCCTTTATCGCCAGCTCTGCGGGAGACCTCGCGACTGCGGCTCCAGCGGACGGCAGTATCGAGTTTCGCGACGTTTCCTTTAAATACCGCGCGGAAGCAGCCGAGGATGTGCTCGAGCATATCGACCTTCGCATCGAGAGCGGCTCGACGGTGGGCATCCTCGGCGGCACGGGCTCGGGCAAGAGCTCGCTTGTGCAGCTGATTGCGCGCCTGTACGACGCCACCGAGGGAACCGTGCTTGTGGGCGGACACGACGTGCGCGACTACGACCTGGTCGCCTTGCGCGACGCCGTGGGCATTGTGCTGCAAAAGAACGTGCTGTTCACGGGCACCGTGCGCGAGAACCTGCAGTGGGGCAATCCACGGGCGTCGGACGATGAGCTCCTCGCGGCTTGCCGCGCGGCGTGCGTGGACGAGTTCCTTGATCGCATCGGCGGACTGGACGGCGAGTTGGGCCAAGGTGGCGCCGGTGTTTCGGGTGGCCAGAAGCAACGCCTTTGCATCGCGCGCACGCTGCTCAAGCATCCGCGCGTGCTCATTTTTGATGACTCCACCAGCGCGGTTGATATGGCGACCGACGCTAAGATTCGCGAGCACATCGCCCGGATTTCCGATACGACCGTGCTCATCATCGCCCAGCGCATCGCGAGCGTCATGGATGCCGATCGCATTGTGGTGTTAGACGACGGTCGTGTCCACGGCGTGGGCACGCACGAGGAATTGCTGGCGGGCGACAACATATACCAGGAGATTTACGCCTCGCAGATGGAGTTTGCGGGGGACGCGGACGCCGGCGACGGCAGCGACGATGGCTGCGCGAATGACCCGTTTTCCTCCGTCGCATGCGGATCACCCTTGGAAGGGGGTGAGCGCCATGCCTAAGACCGCAGCCCAAGCACGCCCGGCCGACCTCAAGCACACCGTGCGCCGCTTGCTCTCCTACATGGGACATGCCAAGTTCTCGTTGCTCGCGGTGGGCGCGCTCGCCTCCGTCGCCGCCATCGCGAGCCTCGTCGGCACCTACATGGTGCGTCCCATCGTTAACGGTTTGGCCACGGGCGGGGAGGAACTGCTTACCAAGCAGGTCATCCTGACGGCGATCATCTACGCCGCGGGCGTGCTCTCGGCCCTGGGTTACTCGCAGGTTATGGTGCGCGCGGCCCAACGCGTGGTGTCCGATATTCGCCGCGACCTGTTCGCGCACATCCAGACGCTGCCGCTCAGTTATTTTGACAGCACACGCTCGGGCGACATCATGAGCTTTTTCACCAACGACGTCGACACCGTCTCCGAGGCGCTCAACAACAGCTTTGCCAACGTGATTCAGGCCGCCATTCAGGTTGTGGGCACCACGGCAATGCTCATCATCCTTAACTGGCGGCTCACGATTATCACGCTTGTGTGCGATGCGGCCATTGTGCTGTATGCGCGCTACTCGGGCGCGCGTTCTAAGCGCTTCTTTGCTGCCCAGCAGGCATCGCTTGGCGACCTGGACGGATATATCGAAGAGATGGTCTCGGGCCAAAAGGTCATCAAGGTCTTTAACCGCGAGGCAGCGAATGTCGCCGGCTTTGCTTGCCGCAACGACGAGCTTCGTCGTACCGGCACCGCCGCCGTGAGCTATGCCAACTCCATGGTGCCCATGACCGTCGTGATTGGCTACGTCAACTATGCCATCGTCGCCGTGGCGGGCGGCATGCTCTGTATCAAGGGGCTCGCCGACGTAGGTGCGCTTGCAAGCTACCTGGTCTTTGTGCGCCAGGCCGCCATGCCCATCAATCAGTTTACGCAGCTGGGCAACTTCTTGCTCAATGCGTTGGCCGGCGCCGAGCGCTTGTTTGCCGCCATGGATCTTGAACTCGAGGCGGACGAGGGCCGCGTGGAGCTGGTGCAGACGGGTGACGCCGCGTGGGCGTGGAAGATTCCCGAGGGCCAGGGCGTGGGCGCGTACGGACACTTGCATGATGTGGCGGCCGTTGATGAGTCGGGCCGCGCGGTAGCCGTCGACGGTACCGAGCTTGTCACCGGTCTTATCCCGCTTGCCGGCGACGTGCGCTTCCATGCCGTTGACTTTTCCTACGTGCCGGGCACCCGTGTGCTCACGGATCTCAACCTGTTTGCCAAGCCGGGGCAAAAGATCGCGTTTGTGGGCTCGACGGGCGCCGGTAAGACGACCATCACCAACCTCATCAACCGCTTCTACGAGGTCGATGACGGCGAGATCACGTACGACGGCATCGACGTCAAGCACATTGCCAAGGCCAGCCTGCGCGGATCGCTCGGCATTGTGCTGCAGGACACGCACTTGTTTAGCGGCACCATTGCGCAGAACATCCGCTTTGGCAAGCTCGACGCGACCGACGAGGAGGTGCGCGCCGCTGCCGAGGCAGCCTGCGCCGACTCGTTTATCCGCCGCCTGCCTAGAGGGTACGACACGCCGGTCACGGCCGACGGCGCCAACCTGTCGCAGGGCCAGCGCCAGCTGCTCGCCATCGCGCGCGTGGCCGTGGCCGATCCGCCGGTGCTCATCTTGGACGAGGCCACTTCGAGTATCGACACGCGTACCGAAAAGCTCATCGAGCGCGGTATGGACCGCATCATGCGCGGACGTACCACGTTTATGATCGCGCACCGCCTGTCCACCGTCCGCGACGCCGACGCCATCATGGTTCTCGAACACGGCCGCATCATCGAGCGCGGCACGCACGAAGAGCTGCTCGCCCAGCATGGTGAGTACTGGCAGCTGGCGCATGGCTTAAAAGAGTTGGATTAACCCGTTCGAGCACGATGCTTTGACCCCTCCGTGCCCCTCACCTCGCCTCAAATCATCACAACATTCGATGTTTTTCGCCAAAATCGGGAAAAGCATCGAAGGTTGTGATGGTTTGTGTGTTGAGGATGGGCTTGGGAAGCCGGTTTTGCTCGCAAAGGCCTTTCGTGTCGTACGCATGTCGACCCATTCTTCCCGTGCGGTACTATATTCCCTGAAGAATAAAGACCGGCGTGAGGGGAGGGCTGCGTGGACGGGCACGTGCAACATGACGGTTTTGGCCGCGATATCAACTACCTGCGCATTGCCGTTACCGACAAGTGCAATTTCCGCTGCATTTACTGCATGCCGGTCGATGGCGTGGCGCCCCGCGCACACGACGAGCTGCTCAGCGCCGAGGAAATCGCCCGCTTTGTGCGCCTGGTGGCGGGGGAGGGTATTCGCCGCGTGCGTCTGACGGGCGGCGAGCCGCTGGTCAGCCGCCGTATCATCCCGCTCATTCGTGACATCCGCGCGATTCCGCAGATCGAGGATATCTCGCTTACCACCAATGGCGCCCTGCTGCCCAAGCTGGCGCCGCAACTCAAAGACGCCGGGCTTAACCGCGTCAACATTTCGCTCGACACGCTCGACCCCGAGCTGTTTGGAAAGATCACGCGTCTGGGTCGGCTCGAGCAGACCATGGCTGGCATCGACGCGGCGCTGGCTTGGGGCTTTGGGCCCGTTAAAGTCAACTGCGTTGTAGTGCGCCGGCTCAACCAAGACGTGGCGGCCCTCGCGCGCTTGACCGTTGACCGCCCCATCCACCTGCGCTTTATCGAATACATGCCCATTGGCGACGAGCGCACGAGCTCGCATTGCGCTGTGGACCCGCATGCGCCCGCGCTCAATCCCGAGCTGTGGGACGCGAGCGACACCGTGCCGAGTAACGAGCTGCGAGCGCGCATCAATGCCGGCACCGCCGCGGTGGGTCTAGGTGAGCTTGAGCCGCTCGACATCAACGACGCTCCTGCCGGCGCGGGCCCCGCGCGTTATTGGCGCTTTCCGGGCGCGGCGGGCACGGTCGGCTTCATCAGCGCCATGTCCAATCATTTTTGCGCGAGCTGCAACCGCCTGCGCCTGACGGCCGATGGCAGCGTGCGCCCGTGCCTGTTCAGCGATGCCGAGTATTCGGTGCGCGAGGCGCTGCGCCGTGGTGATGATATGCAGGTGCTTTCGATTTGGCGCGATGCCGTGGCCCACAAACCGCAGGAACACGCGATAATTGAGGGCACGCAACGATTTATGTCCCAAATCGGAGGATGATCATATGGCCAAGAGCAGGTACGTCGATGCCACCAAGGCCGCTCGCAGGGCCGCGATGTCTGCCCATAAAGCCTCAGCTGCGACGAATGCTGGCAACGCCGACGCGTCTGCGCAGCCGACTGCAAGCGCTGCCACCGAGCCCGCCCGCGCCGCGCGTCGCGATGAGCTGCCGCCCGTGGACGCCAAGGGCGAGGTACGCATGGTCGACGTGTCCGACAAGGCCGAGACCCATCGCATTGCTATCGCCGAGGGCACCATCCTCATGCACCCCGAGACGCAGGCCATGGTGCTGCAAGACCGCGCCAAAAAGGGCGACGTGCTTGCCTGCGCACGCGTGGCGGGCATTATGGCCATCAAGCGCACGAGTGACATCATCCCCATGTGCCATCCGTTGCTCATTACCAAGAGTAAGTGCGATATCGAGCCCATCGCTCCGGCGGGGACGCCTGTCGAGAACGTGCCCGAGGGCCGGGCGCCTGCGCGCGCGGACGGGCAGGTTGGCTTTCACGTGCTGGTCACGGCGGGCGTGACGGGTAAGACCGGCATTGAGATGGAGGCCCTGACCGGCGCGAGTGCTGCGTGTCTGACCATCTACGACATGTGCAAGGCCGTCGATCGCGGCATGGAGATCGTTGACGTGCGTCTGCTGCACAAGGAGGGCGGCCGTTCGGGCGTGTGGGATCGTGCCGAACGTCAGGTTGCTGCCGTTGAGCCCGTGGCCGCTGACGGTGCCGCGCCCGCGAGCGCACCCGTCGCCGTCGCGCCCGCAGCTCCGGCACCGGCCGTCCCCGCAATCGCGTTTATCGGCTACCAAAACTCGGGCAAGACCACGCTTGTCGAGAAGGTCATCGCCGAGCTCACCCGCCGCGGTCTGCGCGTGGGTTCGCTCAAGCATCATGGGCATCACGGCTTTGATATCGACGTGCCCGCCAAGGACACCTGGCGCCATCACCAGGCCGGATCCAAGCACGTGGGCCTCATTTGCGCCACGCGCTGGGCGGAGTACGCCGACACGCGCGAGGAGGACGAGATGCCCGCGCGCGAGCTGCTGTCGCGCTACAACGACGTCGACGTGGTGATCATCGAGGGTTACAAGACCGAGGGCTTTGACAACATCGTGGTCGCGCGCTCCGGTGTCGACCGTCTGCGCGGCAAGAGCTCGCTCGACCTGGTTGACGGTCACACGCTGGCCCTTGCCTGCAACGAAGCCCTGGCGCGTCAGGCCTTCGACGCCGGCTTTGCGACCCGAGCCATCAACATCAACGACGCCCGAGCCATCTGCGACCTCATCCAAGACCACCTTCAGGCTTGACGCTGCACCGGCCCCAAGCACCCCATCTCGCTCCTCAAGCCGTCGCTCGCGTACCAAAGTACGCGTCGCTCCTCTTTCGGGGCGACCTGGGGCACTTGGAACCGGCTCGCTGCGCTGCCATAACCTGCCAAAAAAGACAGGTTAATTTGGCAGGTTTTACCTGGGCAAACGTCACTTCCACCACAAAGGGGCCAGGCACCTTTGTGGTGGTATTTGCTTTGGTAGATTTTTAGGACATGCCTTAAAATCTACCAAGTAGTTCATGACGGGCGAAAAACGGAGAGAAGGGGCTTGATGCGTCCTTAATGTTTCATGCGGATAGATTGATTTGACAGACGGTGGCGAATGCCTGCCGTCCGCATTCGTATGAAACAAGGAGTCTCCATGCTCGCCTCTCTTTTCTCAAAGCCTCAATCATCGCTGTCCGTGCAGGCCAAGCGCCTGGTGGCGATGCGATTTCTCATCTACACCGGCTTCCAAATCAGCTACTTTATCGGCGTCATCGGAACGCTCACTTATGCAGACGATGCCTCGGTCGTGGCGACATCGCTGGCCGTTCTGTTTATGAACGTATTCGTGATCTTGGGATCCTTTGCGGGCGGCGCTGCGCTCGACGCCTGGGGCCCGTGCCGACATTTCCGGGCGAGTATCGTCGGCACGTTGGCAACTGGCGCGGCAATTCTCGCCTTTGGCAGCACGACCGGCATCGTCCTGCTCGGCGCGGTGCTCCTGGGCTTTGTGATGGGGTTCGCCCAGCCCATCGCCACATCCTATCCAGCCTACCTCACCGACGATCCTGTCGAGCTCAAAGACATCAACTCCGCCATCGCCATGTTTTCAAACGTGAGTATCATCGTTGGCCCTACACTGGGCGGCTTTGTTGCGGCGGCAGCGTCGTCGCGCGCGGTGTTCGTGCTCATGATGATCTTTACCGTACTGGCGCTCGTCGCCGGTTGGGGCTTTAGACAAAGTGCAGGTCAGGCCGCCACACACGAAGGCAAACCCGCGATTGGCGACATCACATCAGACAAGGCCAGCCAAAGTCCCGACCGCAACACATCTTCCCGCGCTACCTTCGCAGCCAGCATCAAGACAGTCTTTACCAATAGCATCCTCGCCCTGCTGTTCTGCATCATTTTTCTTTCGAACTTTGGCTATGGAGCCTTCGATCCGCTCGAGTCGTTTTTCTATCGCGATGTCCTGCACGTCGGTGTTGAGTGGATGGGCTGGCTCTCGTCGGCCAGCGGTGTCGGCGCGGTGCTGGGCGCCGTGGTCGCGCTCCGCTTGCCGCCGCGCCTGGTCAACCTTAAAACGCTGCTCGGGGCGCTTATGTCCGTGGGCGTGGGAAGCCTGCTCTACGTGGGAACGCCGTACGTGGGCGTGGCCCTTGTCGGCCAGATTGCCCTGGGCGTGGCTTGGGGCGTCGTCAACCCGCTCCACAACACCATCGTGCAAACGACGGCACCGCTCGAGCAACTCGGTCGCGTCAACTCGGTCATGGGCTTTGGCAATATGTTCGCTGGCGTGGCCCCGTTGGCGATTGCCCCGTGGCTGGCGGCGACGTTTGGCGTGCAGCAGACGCTCATAGGGGCGGGCATGGTCGTGACGGCGGTTCCCGCGGCGTTGCTGCTGTTTGGCCGCCGGCATTTTGATCGTACCGCGAGGCGGTAAAAACCATCACAACATTCGATGAAAATCGCGATTTTGCCGAAAAACGTCGAATGTTGTGATGGTTTGCGCTCCGGGCAGGCCGCCCTTCGGGTTCGGCCACCACAAAGGGGGGCAGGCACCTTTGTGGTGATCGGATCCCAACGGCCTGCGCCTTGGTATACCATGTACGCCGTTCACGAATACACCCCACACCGCCGCACAACTCAGAAAGGCCCCCATGGACACCACCTTCAGCCACATCAAAGCCGTGTTCTGCGATATCGACGGCACGCTGCTCACGAGCCAGCACACGGTGTCCCCGCGCACTGTGGCGGCGATCCGCGCCCTGCGCGAGCGCGGCGTGCTCTTTGGCCTGTGCACCGGGCGCGACGCCCACGCGACCGAGGCCATGTACAAGCTCTGGGGCATCGAAGGCCTGGTAGACGTGATGGTGGGCTGCGGTGGCGCCGAGGTCATCGACCGCGCGCACGACATCAACGAGCTGAGCTATCCGCTGCCGGGCGAGACCATCGCGCGCATCTGCAAGCACATGGCGGACCTTCCGGCAACACCCGTCTGCCCCCGAGACGGCGTGTTCTACGTGCCCGAGAGCAATGCGTGCGTCGAGCACCTGTCGCGTGTCGACGGCGTGCCCTACAAGGTGGTCGACTTTGCCGAGTTTTTGCGCGAGCCGCAGCCCAAGGTGATGTTTACCATGGCGCCCGAGGCGATGCCGCAGGTCATCAAGCGGGCGTCGACGTTCGCCGACGGCGCCGTTAAGGCGGCTGCTCTACAGACCACGCAGCGGCTCTACGAGTTCATGGATCCGCGCGTGTCCAAGACGCGCGGCCTGCGGCGCGTCGCGGAACTCAATGACATGGGACTCCAGAACATTTGCGTGTTCGGCGATGCGGACAACGACGCCGGCATGGTGGCCGACGCCGGCGTGGGTGTGGCCATGGCAAATGGCAGCGATGCCACCCGCTCCGCCGCCGATTTTGTAACCGCCAGCAACGACAAAGACGGCATCGCGATTTTTATCGAGGAGCATCTGCTGTAGCGCCGGGGGAGAGCCACCACAAGAGGAACAGGCACCTTTGCGGTGGCCTCAGGCGATTTGGGCGAATTGATGCCTAAAATCTGCGCGCAAATTCAGATATGGTTGTCTGAACATTACGCTTCTCACCACCGATGGGTTAAAGATATTCCCATCAATTTGGTAGTCTATTCCTCCCGGTTAATGACCTACCGCTCATGGTCGATTTTCGACCGTTCACAGGATGCTTGCTCTTGAGCAAAATGTTGTGCAAATAAATAAAATGCTATTAAAAAACTGATAACTAACTTAATTACCAGTAGAAACAGATATTTCAGAGCGAATAAACGAAGGTTAATCCGAGCAAATGTCAAGAGAATTGAGAAATCGCTACAAAACTATCGGTATTTTTGCTTAGATGTTCAAACAATCGTTACAATAAGTACTACAAGCGTGCGCAATCACAGGTTGCGCAGATACGTTTGATAGTGAAAGAGCAAGATCGCGGTCTCTTGGGGAGGAGACATCGATGAAAGCGAATTCAGAAAAAACTAAGCAGAGTAAAAAAGCGACGCGCCGTGTACTGGCAGGCGTTTTGTGCGGAGCCTCCGTTTTGAGCCTGGTACTGTCGCTCGTCATGCCCCCGATCTCGCAGGCCATTGCCAACGACGCCCAGACGGTTTCTACCGAGGAAGCTGTGATGGGGGGGGGTTCCTCAAGTGAGTCTACTGATGTAGACAACACCAACAACGGGGATACCGAAAACCAGAAAAGTGACGAGGTCGAGGGTGACGAGGCCGACCCCTCAAATGGTGTTGAGCAGGGTCAGTCTGAGGATCAGCCTGAGGGCGAGTTGCAGGTCGAAGACGGCGAGTCGTCGGTTGGCAATGCCGTAATGCTGGCTGCGGAAGGCGGGCAGGCTGAAGCAGCATCCGCTGAAATACGAACTGCTGACGATCTGAAAAACAAGCTGGAGAATGCAAGCGATGTTGCTAGCTTCAAACTTGTGAATGATATCGAAACCAGCTCGACAATCCAGCTTGGCAGGGAGGACAGCAATATCAAGCTGGATCTTAACGGCTACAAGATAAAGTACAAGAGTCCGGATCAGCCCCTGTTTAATATCACTGGCGGCGCAAAGTTAACCGTCATGGACGGTCAGCAAGCTGCAGTGGATGATCCGACGGGCGACAAATATGTATGCTCCGACAACACATCTAGCAAAAATGGCAACCTTGCCTCTGTGGCCCCTGATGAGACTTCTAATATTCCTACAAATCTCACCTACTATGTAACCGGATCGTCCGTAAATCCAGATGGCATTAGCACTACCGAGGCTCTTTATAAACACGAAGCTACCATCGGCGGCGCCATCGTGGCGTGCAGTGGTAACGACCAATTGAAGCTCATCAATCTTTATGGCACTAATGGTAAGGGCGGTACGTTCAATCTTGAAAGTGGCGTGCTGACGCAAGGATGGGGCTGTAAAGTTGCCAACTTGGTCTACGCCGAGAACGGTTCTACCGTCAATATGAGCGGTGGCTACGTTTGCGGCGCCTCTACGGGAACCTCGGGCACCGGCGCTGGCATTATGGTGTCTAATGAAAAGGGTGCTGCTTCGACCCTTAATCTAACCGGTGGCGTTATCGCAGGTAACTACGCTCCCAATGGCGGCGGCGTGTACGCTAAGGGCTCAATGGTCAACGTGGATGGCAGCATTATCTCCGGCAACGGTACGTTTGGTAGCCAGTCTGGCTACGGCGCAGGTATCTGTGCGTTCGAATCAACCGTTAACGTTACGAGCGGCTACATCACCAATAACAAGTATCAGTTCTACCAAGATACCGATTCGACTAATTGGGTGCACAAGGGCGGCGGTTGCCACGGTGGCGGCGGCATTGCTGCTTTTAATGGCGGCAGTCTGAAGATTAACGGTGGCTACATCACTGGCAACTACTCTGCTGAGGCTGGCGGCGGCGTTTATGGTGGCGCTTGGAATCGAGCTCTTTCCACGTTTACGTTCTCTGGTGGAACCATAGCTAGCAATGTTGCACAAAACTCGGAGGGCGGCGGTATCCGCATCGCAGCGCCTACCAAGGGCGAGTTCAACGTTCCTTCTGGCACTAAGGCATATATCACTAACAATACGACCAATACCACTAATGACTGGGGTGGCGGCGGAGTGTTCGTCCAAGGCGGCAACAGCGACCAAGGCGTTGAGTCGGCAAGCCTCAAGATTTATAACGCATTGATTACCAACAATCATGCCGAGGGCTTTGGCGGCGGGTTTGCCGCTTGCCCGAGTGGTAAGACTGCTATTACCGATACCTACGGTATTGCGATTTATGACAACACTGACCACGACGGTGCACATCGATCGGGCGGCACTAACGACAAGAGCGAGGACTGGGATAAAGACCCGAAAGGCGGCGAAATAACCCCAGATTTTATAAGTGCCGGTCATAAGGACCTTTTCCTAGTTCACGACTCTAACAATTCTGAAAATAATCCGTATATCGCAGCCGTAACTGGCCAGATGCTTGGTGGCGGAGCTGCCAATTGGTCGGGCACGATCGACGACAATACGTCAACGTCTATCGGCAAGTACGAGGGCGCTCAGGCTAAGTATTTGATTGGCTTAAAGTCTGATCCGTCCGCTGAAGATCAAAAAGCTGCTAAAGGGTTAGCCACGCTCTACATCACGGGCAACAGCTCCAACATCCACGGTGGCGGAATCATGACCAACGGCAACGTTGTCGCTGGCTCCACCCAAGAAGTCAAGGTTTACCCCAAGATGAAGCTCAATGGCACCAAGGTGCTTGAGGACGGCACGCTTGAAGGAAATGACTTTGATTTCCAGCTACTCAAGCAGAACGAGATTAAGGATAAGAACGGTCAGGTTACGGGATATACGGTGCCGAGTTTTGATGCCAATGACACTCTTCAGCTCAATGGCTGCTCGGTGGTCAATACGGTGAAAAACGATGGGAATGGAAATTTCACCTTTGATCTGGGTGAAGTTTATGCCGATGACGATCTTGTTTACTACTTGGTAGAGGTTCCAGGCACGGACAAGGACGTTAATTACGACAAGGCTATCTACAAGATAGATCCTACGGTCACAGAGGATCGGACCAGGATGCACGAGGTGCTTGGTATTAAATACAGGTACTACACGGTAAGTAACGTGAAGATCACCAAGATGTCTGATGGCACTACTGAGCCTGAGACCGTGGTTACCCCAACGTCTGAAGGCGACGTTGCATGCGTTGCACTTACTACTAAAGGTGCGACTTTCACCAACACCCAGTACACCTCCACCGGCTCTTGGACTCCCAAGGCGACTAAGGTCGTTGAGGGTGGCGAGATGAAGGAGTTTACGCTCGAGTTTGCGGATAACGGGAGGTTTGATAGCGCTACGACGGTCAAGACGACGGCTAATGACAAAAAGACTCAGACGCTTGAGTTCCCCGAGATTGAGTACAACCTTGGCAGTTTGAAGCGGAACGATTCTGAGGTTCCGGGTCGCGGTGCTTCCAAGACCTTCACGTACTACGTGCGTGAGAAGAACGATAGCTCGATTTTCTCGCATTACAAATTCGACCAGTCGGTCTACGAGATTAAGGTCGTGGCAACGGATGACACCAAAGGAGCCATCGACTGTAAGGTGACCTACAAGAAGGGGACCGTTAACTCCAATGGCGAGTGGATAAACTCCGATACCACGGATCACGAGCTCACCGACACTGACACCCCAACCTTCACCAACACCTACTCCACCACTCTGCCCCTTTCTGGTATGTCAGGCGTCACTCTGACGTACCTTGCCGGCGCGGTGGTGCTTTGCGCTGCTGCGGCCTGGATGCACATTCGTCGCAAGGCGAATGCGAAGGGAGGTAAGCGTCGTGAATAAGAAAGTTTGCTCCTTCCCGATCTTGTTTGCGCTGCTTGCCCTCCTGATCGGCACCTGCGCGGTTGTGTTCCCCGCTTCCGCGCAGGCCGCGCCGACCGCGACCGGTTCCATCACGGTGAGCGGCACCGTGGCGCGCAGCTACGACGCCTACCGGATCTTTAGCGCCAACGTCGTCGACGGCGACAGCGACGCCAAGATCGCCACCGACCTCGCCTGGGCAAGCGACGCCGTGCGCGACGCCGCGCTGCCTGTGCTGCACAGCGCCGGCATGCCCAATTCCCAGACCACCGCGCAGGAAGCTGCCGAGTGGCTCAACGCCGATTCCCACCTTACGAGCGCGCTGAGCGCACAGCTCGCTCGCTCCCTCCAGAACTCTGGCGCCGTGTTCGAGGCCCTTAAAGCGGGCACGGCGGCCGAGCTGCCCTGCGGCTACTGGCTCATCGTTGCCGACGACGACGCCATCGCCCAGAACGAGGCCGGCACCGCGCCGATCATGGTTCTGGTCGGCGGCGGCGCTGTCACCGTCAAGCCCAAGGCGGCGACCCCCAAGGTGTCCAAGCACGTGCTGGAGGACGGCACCGCCGCATGGCAGAAGGCCGCCGACGCAACGGTCGGCGACGACCTGTACTGGCGCCTCTCGGCCACGGTCCCGGCGGGGCTTTCCGCCTACGATACCTACGCGGTGCAGCTCGTCGACACCATGAGCGCGGGGCTCGACCCCTCCAAGGTGGCCGAGAGCATGCGCGTGTACGTGGCGGCGGGCGCCGAGGGCGGCTTCGACGCCGTCCCGGCCGGCAAGGACGGGCGCGCCGGCACCGAGCCCGCCAAGGGCTGGACCGACATCACGGCTCAGTGCGTGGTCTCGGTCGAGGGGAGCTCCTTCACCGTGCGCACCGGCGACCTCATCGCCGCGCTCTGCGGGGCCGACGCCTTCACCGCGGGCGCCCGCGTGGTCGCCGTGTACAATGCGCCGCTCAACAGCGCATGCAACCACGGCATCGCGAAGGGCAACCCCAACGAGGTGTACCTGCGCTACCCGCGCTCTCCCTTTGCCGACCAGTCCGGCGACGCCGGCTTTACCCGCACGCCGAGCGACGACGCGTGCGCCTACACCTGGGATCTCGCGCTCACCAAGCGCGGCAGCGACGGCGACAAGCCGCTTGCCGGGGCGGTCCTGAGCATTACCGACGACCGCGGCCGCACACTGGCGGCCGATGGCGCGTGGGATGCGGAGGGCAAGGCCACCGTCACCACGGGCGACGACGGCCGCGTGACCGTCTCGTGCGTGGACTCGGGCAAGCTGGAGGTCCGCGAGCTCAAGGCACCCAAGGGCTACACCGCCTTTGAGGGCACGCGTTCCGTGACGGTCAAGGCCGAGGGTCTGGACGTCGACCAGGTGGCCGCCGCCAAGCCCAAGCTCACCATCACGGCCGAGTCGCCCCTGCGCGCCGACAGCGCGGACGGGTCGACGGGCAGCCTGGAGGCGTCGCTCATCAACACGCCCACCGGCACACCCCCTAGCATTACCACCGGAGGCTTTATGCCCTCGACTGGCGATATGGCAATGTACGCCGCGGCCGCCGCAGCGGTCGCCGGAGCCGCGCTCATCGTGGTCGCGCTCCTGGTCAAGCGGGGAGGTGGAAGCCATAAAGAGTAGCTGGCAGCCCCACAGAGAGCGGGGCGAGACGTAGCGAAGTAGATGCT
>DBGFJU010000024.1:0-2597 GCA_048529485.1 Collinsella aerofaciens
ACATTTGGTGGGCGTTAGAAGATTTGAACTTCTGACCTCTTCCGTGTCAGGGAAGCGCTCTCCCCCTGAGGTAAACGCACAAATGGAGCGGACAACGGGGCTCGAACCCGCGCCCCCAACCTTGGCAAGGTTGTGCTCTACCAACTGAGCCATGTCCGCTTACGGAGATTAATCTTACGTGATGCCCGCATCCTATGCAAGAACTTTTTTTAAAAAGTTTTGCAACGCCCTCGCGAACCTCGCGAAGACATCAGCCACCACGGAAGGTGTAGGCAAACGCAAACTCGCCGCAAGAGGCCCCTACATCTCACCGAGCATGATCCAGGCAGAGCTGTCCTGTGCGAGCCTGCCGTCTGCAAGCGGTGATGAGGTGAGCAGGACCCTGCCCGCCGGCAGCTCCACGGGTGCTGCGCCGAAGTTCGTCACACACGCCCAGCCGTTGTCGCGGCGATAGGCGATGACGCCGCCCTCGGCGCCCTCGGCACCATCCGCAAGACCGGTGCGCCCGTCAAGATCGAGCCACGCAAGATCGTTGGCGCAACCGCGCAGCTTGCGCCGCAGCCAGAGGGCGTCACGATAGAGCGCAAGCATCGATGTCGGGTCCACTTCTTCCCTATCGGCAGCATAATCGGAAAACCATGCAGGCTGCGGCAGATGGGGCGCCGCATCGGCGTCTGCCGGCGAAAACCCAAACGATCCGCCATGCGCGGGATCGTCCGCCGCCACCCACGGCAGGGGCACACGACAGCCGTCGCGCCCCTTCTCACGCTTCGGTCCGTGCGTATTGGTCGCAGTAGGGTCTTCGAGTGCAGCCCACGGGATATCAGCCACCTCAAAAAGGCCGAGCTCCTCACCCTGATACACGTATGCCGAGCCCGGAAGCGCCAGCTCAAGCAAAAGGGCCGCCCGCGCGCGGCGCTCGCCGAGTTCACGGTCCTCGTCATAAGACGACCCGTCGCGCAAGAGCCAGTCGAGCGCAATCTGGTGGTAGCGCGTCGCCTTGATTTGCGGCAGGGCATAGCGTGTCGCCACGCGCGGCACGTCGTGGTTGGAGAGTACCCAGGTCGAGGCGGAATCGGATTCGACGGCTGCCTTCAAGCCCTTCTCGATTGCAGTGTGCATGTCATCATAGGTCCAAGTGGCCTTGGCAAACTCAAAGTTGAATGTCTGGCCAAGCTCGCTGGGACGCGCGTAGAGATACTGGCGCTCGGGCAGCACCCACGCCTCGGCAACGGCACTGCGCGGCGGATTATAGCGGTCGAACACGCGGCGCCACTCGCGATAGATCTCGTGGACCTCATTGCGGTCCCACAGCGGATGGGTGCCGTCGTCAACCATGTCATCGCCCTCGGCGAGATGCCACCGGTCGAGGTCATCGCGGTCGAGATCCTTGGCGAGACCCTGCGCCACATCAATGCGAAAGCCGTCGACGCCTCGATCGCTCCAAAACGCCAGGACGTCGCAAAAGAGCGCGTGAACCTCAGGGCATGACCAGTCAAAGTCCGGCTGCTCGGGCGTAAACATGTGCAGATACCACTGACCGTCCGCAACACGCGTCCATGCGGGGCCGCCAAAGTTGGCATTCCAATTGGTGGGAGGCAGCTCGCCATGCTCGCCGCGACCATCGCGGAAGATATAACGGGCGCGTTCGGGCGATCCGGGGCCGGCGGCAAGAGCGGCTTTGAACCAGGGGTGCTGGTTGGATGAATGGTTGGGCACGATGTCGACGATGACCTTGATGCCGCGCGCGTGAGCCGCAGCGATCATGTCATCGAAGTCGTCAAGCGAGCCGAGACGCGGGTCGACATCGCAGTAGTCCGCCACATCATAGCCGCCATCGACAAGAGGCGATGGATAAAACGGGCTCAGCCAGATGGCCTCGATACCCAGTCGCTCAAGATAGTCCATCTGCTGGGTAATGCCCGCGATATCGCCCAGACCCGAACCAGTCGAATCCTTAAACGAGCGCGGGTAGATCTGATAGATCGCGGCATCGGACATCCATGAGCGCGAAGAAGACTTTTCTGTAGCCATGGGGCGTATCTCCCTTGCAACGAGGTTATGCGAGATGCCCACGATGATACGCCCAAAGCGGACATTCGCGACAAACAACGCCACAGCCACGCCCCAAAACGATCGCCCCCTCTCGGGTTCAAGCCTCCTGGGACGAATCGACCGATTAGTGAAAAGAACGGAAGACCCACTTTCCCGGCCACGACAGCGAGCGGGCTCCGGGTGCCCCAGGTTGCCGCGAAAGAGGAGGGAAGCGTACTTTATGTACGCGACCGACGATTGAGGGGCAAGATGGGGTGCCCGGGGCCCGCGCAGCGTCAACAAAAAACGCGGTTCGTTAGAACCGCGTAAGATAGTTGGAGCGGACAACGGGGCTCGAACCCGCGACCCCAACCTTGGCAAGGTTGTGCTCTACCAACTGAGCCATGTCCGCATATGTAAAACAAAACGGGCGCCGGAGCGCCCGGATGTTGCCTGGAGGCGAAGCCCGGATTCGAACCGGGGGTAAAGGCTTTGCAGGCCTCTGCCTTACCACTTGGCCACTTCGCCGAAAAAGGACCGCCTAAACGGTCCGGAAATGCAAT
>DBGFJU010000025.1:0-72240 GCA_048529485.1 Collinsella aerofaciens
GGCGGGATATAAGGTTTATCGCGAGTTCCGCACGAGCCGAAGGCCACTTAATGTGGCCTTCGTGCGAGCAGGACTGCCCGAGCAGGAAACCTTATATCCCGCCCCTCCGGCGCCACACGGGAGCCGCGTACAAGTTATCCCCCGGCATTCAGAAAATCTAAGTGCCAAAAAATAAGATTTTTTGACTCCGTGTTGTATAACCCGCCATTCGTGGGTACCATTCAACGCGTACGCAAACAAAAAGGGTTAATTCGCGCGGCATAACCGCGCGGCCCAAAAAGGAGGAAACAAACATGTCGTCTTTGAAGCCGCTTGCAGATCGTGTTCTGGTCAAGCCCGACGAGGCCGAGCAGAAGACCGCTTCTGGTCTGTATATCGCCAGCAACGCCCAGGAGAAGCCGCAGCGCGGCACCATCGTTGCCGTTGGCGCCGGCAAGGTCAACGACAAGGGTGAGCGCATCCCCATGGACGTCAAGGTCGGTGACGTTGTCATCTATGGTAAGTTCGGTGGCAACGAGGTCAAGGTCGACGGCGAGAAGTATCTGTTGATGCGCGCCGACGACATCTACGCTGTCGTCAAGGCCTAGTCTCGTCAGAATCTCTGATTCGTCTTTGAACGCGCCCGCCGCATAGGACTCGGAAGCGGCGACGCGAGTCACATTTCTTTTGGAGGATTACCTACCATGGCAAAGAACATTACGTTCAACACCGATGCCCGCGCTAAGCTTGCAAAGGGCGTCAACACTCTGGCCGACGCCGTTACCGTCACCATGGGCCCCAAGGGCCGCTACGTTGCGCTGCAGCGCACGTTCGGTGCTCCGACCATCACCAACGACGGCGTTTCTGTCGCCAAGGAGATCGAGCTCGAGGACAACATCGAGAACATGGGCGCTCAGCTGGTGAAGGAGGTCGCCACCAAGACCAACGACACCGTGGGTGACGGCACCACTACCGCAACCCTGCTCGCTCAGGCCATCGTCAACGACGGTCTGCGCAACGTCGCCGCTGGCGCCAACCCGCTGGCCATCCGTCGCGGCATCGATAAGGCCGTCAACGCCGCCGTCGCCGAGATGAAGAAGCAGGCCAAGCCGGTCGAGACCAAGGAGCAGATCGCTTCCGTCGGTACCATCTCCGCCGGTGACCCCGAGGTCGGCGAGAAGATCGCCGAGGCCATGGAGGTCGTGGGCAAGGACGGCGTCATCACCGTCGAGGATTCCCAGACGTTCGACATCACCATCGACACCGTCGAGGGCATGCAGTTCGACAAGGGCTATGTCTCCGCTTACTTCGTCACGGACAACGACCGCATGGAGGCCGTGATGAAGGATCCGTACATCCTCATCACCGACCAGAAGATCTCCAGCGTTCAGGACATCATGCCCGTTCTCGAGGCTGTCCAGCGCGCTGGCCGTGGCCTGCTCATCATCGCTGAGGACATCGACGGCGAGGCTCTGCCGACCCTGGTCCTCAACAAGATCCGTGGCGCCCTCAACGTCTGCGCCGTCAAGGCCCCGGGCTACGGCGATCGCCGCAAGCGCATCCTCGAGGACATCGCCGTCCTCACCGGTGGCCAGGCTGCCCTGGACGAGCTGGGCGTGAAGGTTGCTGACATCACCGCTGATATGCTCGGTACCGCTAAGTCCGTCACCATCTCCAAGGACAACACCGTCATCGTCGGCGGCGCTGGCTCCAAGGAGGCCATCGACGCCCGTATCGCTCAGATCAAGGGCGAGATGGAGAACACCACCTCTGACTTCGACCGTGAGAAGCTCCAGGAGCGCCTGGCCAAGCTCTCCGGTGGCGTTGCCGTCATCAAGGTCGGCGCTGCTACCGAGTCCGAGCTCAAGGAGATCAAGCACCGCGTCGAGGACGCCCTGCAGGCTACCCGCGCTGCTGTCGAGGAGGGCATCGTCGCCGGTGGCGGCGTCGCCTTCATGGACGCTGCTCCTGCGCTCGACGCCGTTGAGCTCGACGACCCCGAGGAGAAGATCGGTGTCGACATCGTCAAGAAGGCTCTGACTGCTCCGGTCGCTACCATCGCCAAGAACGCTGGCTTTGAGGGCGCTGTCGTGGTCGACAAGGTTGCCGAGCTGCCCGCCGGCCAGGGTCTCAACTCTGCCAACGGCGAGTGGGGCGACATGATCGAGATGGGCGTCCTCGACCCCGTCAAGGTCAGCCGCGTCACCCTGCAGAACGCTGCTTCTGTCGCCAGCCTGATCCTCATCACCGAGGCTACCGTCTCCGATGTGCCCAAGAACACTCAGCTTGAGGATGCTATCGCTGCCGCTACCGCTGGTCAGCAGGGCGGCGGTATGTACTAAGGCCGACAAGGTCTAGAACTCCCACCGGGAATCCGGGGGCGGGACGGGGACTTCTCTCCGGAACGTCCTCGGACATGCAAAGAGGCTCCGCATCGCGCTTCGCGCTGCGGAGCCTCTTTGCGTCCTGCGGAATATTCCGGAGAGAAGTCCCCGTCCCGCCCCCGGATTCCCTGCGTTTGCGGCCTTGAGGCCGGCGGGCGGAGAAGGATGTGGTCGATAGGGATGCGTGTCCCCTTAGCTGTTTCGCGCTTTGCGCGAAAGGCGCGTTGCTTTGGGATGGGTGGGGAACGTGGTTGCTTTGGCAACTGATCTCCGCCACAAATTACCCTTGGCATACTTGCGCGAGAACCTGCTCGTGCTACACTTGCAATTGCTGTTTCAGGGCGGGGTGGAATTCCCCACTGGCGGTAAATCGGGCGGTGCCAAAGGGGCGCCGTGGTACAGGCGAGGTGCCTGCGACCGAGCCGATGAGTCCGCGACCCGTGCGTGTGTTGGTTCGCATGCCGGCTGAACTGGTGAGATCCCAGTACCAACGGTTAGAGTCCGGATGAAAGAGGCAGGTGATCTTATGTCTGAACAGTCGCAGCATATCCATTTTGAGAACACGAATAGGTGGAGCACCAAACAGCTCGTTACCATGGCGCTGATGTGCGCCTTGGGCGCCCTGTTTATGTATGTGCAGCTGCCCATCCTTCCTTCGGCGCCGTTTTTGACGTATGACCCGTCGCTGGTGCCGGCGATGGTGTGCGGGTTTGCATATGGTCCCGGTGCCGGTACCGCTGTTGCCGCCATGGCGATCGTTATCCATGCGCTCACCACGGGTGACTGGGTCGGCGCGCTTATGAACCTGGTTGCCACGCTGGGCTACATTCTGCCCGCGGCTATCGTCTACCAGAAGATGCATACCTATAAGGGTGCCGTGATTGGCCTGGTGCTCGGCGTCATTGCCGCTACAGCGCTGTCTATGGTCGCAAACCTTACCATTGGCGTATGGTTCTGGTATGGCTCGGTCGATGTGATCGCCCCGCTCATGATTCCCGCCGTCCTGCCGTTCAACCTTATCAAGACCGTGCTTAACTCGGTGTTGACGCTGGTGGTGTATAAAGCAGTCTCCAACCTCATCACGCCTAAAAAGGACCAGGTCAAAGGCCGCGCATGATTGAGTGTCGGGGCGTTTCCTTTAGCTATGACGGTGCCGTGTCGGCACTCGACGGTGTCGATCTGAACATCGAGGACGGGGAGTTTTTCTGCATCCTCGGTGGCAATGGGTCGGGCAAGTCGACGTTTGCCAAGCATCTGAATGCACTGTTGCAGCCCGATGCGGGCACGGTACGCATCAACGGCATGGATGCGTCCGACCCCGAGCTGGTCTACGACATTCGTTCGACCGCGGGCATGGTGTTCCAGAATCCCGATGATCAGCTGGTGGCAACGCTTGTCGAAGATGACGTTGCGTTCGGTCCCGAAAACCTTGGCGTGCCATCGGCACAAATTGCGCAGCGCGTACGCGAGGCGCTGAAGGGCGTGGGCCTGGTGGGCTTTGAGCGCCACGAGACCCATGCGCTTTCGGGTGGCCAAAAGCAACGCGTGGCGCTTGCCGGCGTGCTTGCCATGGAACCGCGCGTTCTCATTTTGGACGAGGCTTCCTCGATGCTCGATCCGCGTGGACGTAAGGGCCTCATGAAGGCTTGCCGCGCGTTGCACGCTCGCGGTATGACCATCGTGATGATTACGCACTTTATGGAAGAAGCCGCCGAGGCCGATCGTGTCGCGGTGTTTCGGGCGGGGCACGTTGCCATGCTCGGTACGCCCGAGGAAATTTTGACGCGGGCGGATGAGCTTGCGCAGCTCAACCTGGATATGCCGGAGTCGTGTCGTCTGGGCATGGCGCTTCGTACGAAGGGCGTGCCTGTTCATGCGCAGGTGCGCGAGGTGGATATGGTCGCTGAGATTGCGCAGGCTTATGCCGAGCGAAGTGGGGCAGACACCGCGGGACAGTCTTCCGCATCCCAGTTGGAAATCGCTGACGGCACTGTTCCGGTAGACAACGAGGACAACGCGTCGGAGCCCGTTATCGAACTATCCCATGTTTCGTACAGTTATTCGCTCAGTCCGCGCGAGCGCCACCGCTGGCACAAGCGCTCGGCCACTGCGGGCAAATCGAACAAACAGGCTCTCTGGGGAAACGACCCCAGCAGCCCGTGGGCGCTGCGCGATGTATCGCTGACGGTGCGCCGCGGCGAGTTTCTGGGCTTGGCAGGTCATACCGGTTCGGGTAAGTCGACGCTGGTCCAGCATCTCAACGGTTTGATTCGCCCCCAGGAGGGATCCGTTCGCGCGCTGGGGCTCGACCTATCAAACAAGAAAGACGCCGCTGCGGTTAAGGCCAAGGTCGGCGTGGTGTTTCAGTATCCTGAGCGTCAGCTGTTTGCCGAAACCGTGGCGCAGGACGTGGCGTTTGGTCCGCACAACCTTGGCTTGCCGCAAGATGAAGTCGACCGTCGTGTCGAGTCATCGCTCTCGCGCGTGGGCCTCGATCTTTCCACGGTCGGCGACAAGAGTCCCTTTGAGCTTTCGGGCGGTCAGCAACGGCGTGTGGCATTCGCCGGCGTGCTCGCCATGGAGCCCGAAGTCCTGGTGCTCGATGAGCCCATGGCGGGGCTCGATCCGGCTGCGCGCAGGGATTTCCTTGAGCTTATCGATCGACTCCATCGCGAGGGCCTGACCGTTGTCATGGTTTCGCACAGCATGGATGACCTGGCCAATTGCTGCGACCGTATTGTCGTGATGAACGAGGGCGCGGTGTTTGCCGAGGGCACGCCCGCTCAGGTTTTTGCGCATGCGGATGAGCTTAAATCAATCGGCTTGGGTGTTCCCGCTGCCCAGCGCATGGCGCTGGCGCTTGCGAAGGCAGGCGTGCCGCTGCGCTTTGACGGCCTCTATACGGTTGAGTCGCTGGCAGACGAGTTGGTGGACCTGCTAATCGGTCGCTCGGGCGGTCCTTCTAACGTCGCGGACATTGCTAATTCCAAGACGGTCGCGCGAGAGGAGGGCTGCTAATGGAGGTGTTTTCGTTTGGCAGCTACTATCCCGGCGATAGTGCGATCCACCGCCTGGACCCGCGAACTAAGTTGCTCTTGGGCTTTGTGTTTCTGATCACGACGCTCACAGTCAGCAGCTTCCGCGGACTGGCCCCTGTCGCAATTTTCGTCGTGCTGATCTATGCCGTATCTCGGGTGCCGGTTCGTCGCGTTCTGTCGTCGATGGCGCCGCTGCTGGCAATCGTCGTCGTGGTCGCGGTGCTCAACTTGTTTACCGATCAGAGTGGGCGCATCCTGTGGCAGCTCGGCTTTCTGCAGATAAGCGAGGGCTCACTGCGTTCTGCCGCCTTTATGGCGTGCCGCCTGACGTTGATGATGGCCGGCATGAGCGCCATTACACTCACCACGCCGACGCTCGACCTCACCGCGGGCTTTGAGCGCCTGCTCGCGCCGTTTGCGCGTGTGGGACTTCCTGCGCACGAGCTCGGCATGATCATGGGTATCGCGCTACGCTTTATGCCGCAGTTTGCCACCGAGATGAAGCAGACGGCGGACGCGCAGGCAAGCCGCGGTGCACGCGTGACGGGAGGCCCGCTCGGCGGCGTGCGTATGCTCGGCAGTGTGGCGATTCCGCTGTTCACGGGCGTGTTCCGCCATGCCGAGACGCTGTCTGCTGCCATGGATGCACGCTGCTATCACGGCGAGCAGGGCCGCACGCGCCTGCATGCGCTTGCATTTCGCCGCGGGGATGCGCTGGCTGCGGTGGTGACGGCGCTGCTGCTCGCGTGTGTCATCGTCATCAACCTTCAACTTGTTTAGGCGCGATTCGAGCGCAAGAAAGGGGTCCCTATGACCGACAACGACCGCACGGCTCAGCTTGAGCGCGCCTGTTCGTATCTCAGGCGCATTCCGGCGTGGTTTCTGGCCACGACCGATGCAAGTGACGGGCATCAGCCTCGCGTGAGGCCGTTTTCGTTTGCCATGGTCGATGACGGTAAGTTGTGGTTTTGCACGTCGCGCGACAAGGACGTGTGGGCGGAGCTGAGTGCGAATCCCAAGTTTGAGGTATCGGGCTGGAAGCCGGGGGAATGTTGGATCGTATTGACCGGCGAAGCCGCACTTGAGGACGACGCAGTTGCGAGCGACAAGGTGCGTCAAGCGGGTTTTAAGCACATGGTGGGCATTGGCGAGGAACACGAGAGTGCCAACGACGGCCGCCTTGCCTTCTTTTCGGTCCGCAATATTGCCGCGCGCTTCTGTGATATCGACGGCAGCGAGGAGCGCCTGGAGCTTTAACTCTAGGGCAGCTAAAACAGCCCCGACCCAAAAAGACTAGCGTCAGGAGGACACATGGACGGATTGAATACGGTGTTGGAGTATCTGACGTCGGTGCCGGCATGGTATTTGGCGACGAGCGTTGACGGACAGCCTCATGTGCGTCCGTTTTCGTTTGCGCAGATCCAGGATGGCAAGCTGTGGTTTGTAACAGCGCGCACCAAAGATGTGTGGCAAGAGCTGCTGCAAAACCAGCGCTTTGAGGCCACGAGTTGGTGGCCGGGCCATGGCTGGCTCATCTTGCGCGGGCGTGCCGGCTTGGATGACCGGGCTTTAGACGAAATGCGCGAAGCCGGGTGGAAGCATCTAGAGCACCTGGGCGAGCACTATGAGGGGCCTAACGACCCCACGCTCGTCTTCTTTAGCGTCGAGGATCCCGAGGCTTTTATCTGCAATCACGACGAATGGGTGCCGGTCGAGCTCTAGCCGGCTGGCTCATCCTAACAACTTGGTTTTCGCATGGGCGGGCCCCGTATTGCCCGGTGCCGTTAGGAGCGCCGGTCAATACGGGGCCCGCTCCATTTGTCAATTCCTTCAAGCGAATGTGTCGGGAATGTTTCAATGCATGAATATGCAAGCCATTTACGTGTTCATGCATCTTTTGGTGCTAAAGTTTCAACCCACTTCATAACGACCACTGCGAAATGCGCATCGGTGCATAAATCGCAGACAAGGAGTCTGATATGTCATTGAAGGTTGGAATCGTCGGCGCGGCTGGATATGCCGGAGCCGAGCTCATTCGCCTCGTGCTCGGCCATCCCGAGTTTGAACTTGTTGCCATTACGTCCAACGCCGATGCCGGCCAGCCGCTGTCCGCGGTGTATCCGAGCTTTGCTGGCGTGAGCGATCTGGTTTTCACCACGCATGACGCCCCCGAGCTTAAGAGCTGCGATGCGGTTTTTCTTGCCGTGCCGCACACGGCTGCCATGGCACAGGTGCCCGCGCTGCTTGCATCGGGCGTCTCCTGCTTTGATCTTTCGGCCGACTACCGCCTGAACGACGCGTCCGTCTTTGAGACGTGGTATGCCGCCGAGCATACGAGCTCCGAGCTGCTCAAGACCCGTGCCTTTGGCCTGCCCGAGCTATTCTGCCGGGACTTGGAGACCGCCGCATCCGACCATGCCGACGGCAAACCCGTGCTGGTCGCCTGCGCCGGTTGCTATCCCACCGCAACGAGCCTTGCCGCCGCGCCCGCCGTGCGCGCTGGCTGGGTTGCCCAGAGCGGCCCCGTGATCGTTGATGCCATCAGCGGTGTGACGGGTGCCGGCAAGTCCTGCAACGCTCGTACGCATTTTTGCAGCGCTGACGAGAACTTGGAGGCCTACGGCGTGGGCAAGCATCGCCACACGCCCGAGATTGAGCAAATCCTTGGCCTGACCGATCGCGTCGTCTTCACCCCGCATCTGGCACCGCTCAAGCGCGGCCTGCTCTCCACGGTGACGCTGCCGCTCACGCCGCAGGTCATCGACTCCCTGGCTCTTGAGGATGTCGTCGACTATTACAAGCAGTTCTACGCTGGACGCACCTTTGTGCGTGTGCTCGACGCCGGCCAGCAGCCCAAGACGGCTTCGGTCGTTGGAACCAACGCCGCCCAGATTGGCCTTGCGCTCAACAAACGCGCGGGCGTGCTGGTGGCGACGGGCGCTATCGACAATCTGTGCAAGGGCGCTGCGGGCCAAGCAGTCCAGTGTGCCAATATCGTCTTTGGCTTTGACGAGCGACGAGGCTTGCCCACAGTGGCGTGCCCGGTGTAGCACATTCGATTGTTAACGATTTGGTAGTCGGGCATCGAGTGGGGCGCCACTCTTAAGCTGGTCTCATGATTACGACTGGCATGGCGCACCAACCGATGTCCGTTTTTTGTTTGACATAAGGAGTCATAAAGACGATGAATACCGACCTGATTGATATCAAGATTCGCGCCGTCGAGGGTGGCGTTACGGCAGCGGCCGGCTTTAAGGCCGCAGGCATCCACGCTGGGTTCCGCAAGAACCCCGAGCGTCTGGATTACGCGCTCGTCGTGCCCGATAAACCCTGTCCCGGTGCTGGCGTGTTTACCACCAATCGCTTTTGCGCGGCGCCCGTGCAGGTGAGCCGTGCCAACTTGGGCGGTGCCGACAAGGGCTATGGCGTCATCGCCGGCGTTTCGGTCAACTCTGGCAATGCCAACGCCGCCACGGGTGAGACCGGCCTTGCATGCGCGCGCGAGACGTGCAGCATCGCATCGCAGGTCATCGGCTGCGAACCCCAGCAGATTCTGGTTGCCTCCACGGGTGTGATTGGCCAGATTCTGCCGATCGACACGTTTGAGACCGCCATTCCTGCTGCCTACGAGGCGCTCTCCGCCCACGGTGGCGCCGATGCCGCTCGCGCCATCATGACGACTGACACGCACTCCAAGGAGTACGCCGTGTCCTATGTCAGCGAGGCTGCGGGTCATGCGGGCAATGTCTATACGGTAGGCGGAATGTGCAAGGGCTCGGGCATGATCATGCCCAACATGGCCACCATGATCGCAGTTATCACCACCGATGCCCCCGTCGAGCCTGCGGCACTTCATGCCCTGCTGCTCTCGACCGTCAAGCAGACCTTTAACAAGGTAACGGTCGATTCCGACACCTCGACCAACGACACCTGCATCATGCTTGCCTCCGGCGCCGCTGCCGCAGATGCCGAGCCTATCGTCGAGGGCTCCGATGCCTTCGACGAGTTGGCATTTGCCGTGCACGAGGTGTGCGAGAGCCTGGCGCGCAATATCGCCGCCGATGGTGAGGGCGCATCCAAGCTTGTTACGGTCAACGTTACCGGCGCCGTGAACGACGAGGAAGCCGATATCGCCGCCCGTGCCGTTGCCAACTCGCCGCTCGTTAAGACCTGCATCGCCGGCCACGACTGCAACTGGGGTCGCGTTGCCATGGCGCTTGGCAAGTGCGGCGTGAAGTTTAATCAGGAAGACGTTTCCATCGACATGATGGGCATGCCTGTCTGTCGCGACGGTCTGACTGTTCCCTTTGACGAGGACGAGGCTCTACGACGTTTCGAGGCGCCCGAGATCGTGATCTCGGCCGACCTGGGCGCAGGCGACGCGGCAACGACTGTGTGGACCTGCGACCTCACGCATGAGTACATCTCCATCAACGGCGACTACCGTTCCTAGATTCCAGGCACGCTGCGCATCTTGCCGCGATTGCGGACAGCGGAGCACGGCGCGATAACGATACGAAAGACGAGGCAGATTATGAAATTCGCACGCGATTGTCGTTCGAGCGAATCCAACGAAGCAACCGCGCAGCTGCTGTTCGAAGCGCTGCCGTGGATTAAGAACCTGACCGGCAAGACGGTTGTTATCAAATATGGCGGAGCCGCCATGGTTGATGAGCAGCTGCGCCGCGACGTGATGAGCGACATCGTTTTGCTCAAGATCATCGGTATGCGCCCCGTCATCGTGCACGGCGGCGGCAAGGCTATCAACGAGGCGCTGAGCCATTACGATATTCCCGTCGAGTTTAAGAACGGCCAGCGCGTGACCACGCCGGCGACTATGGATATCGTGCGCGAGGTGCTGGGCGGCAAGGTTAACCAGGAGCTGGTTGCTGCCATCAACCACCACGGCAACCTGGCCGTGGGCGTGTCGGGCAGCGATGCCGGCACGCTCATCGCCGAGCCGCTCGACCCCGAGCTCGGTCGCGTGGGCAAAGTGACGCACGTAAACACCGACTATATCGAGCGTTTACTCGATAGCGAGTACATCCCCGTCATAGCTACCGTCGCGGCGGGGGAGGACGGCGGTTTCTTCAACATCAACGCCGACACCGCCGCCGGTGCCGTTGCCGCGGCGCTCCACGCGCATAAGGCGATCTTTTTGACCGATGTCGATGGCCTGTACAAGGACTTTAGCGACAAGGACTCGCTTATCTCCAACCTAACGCTCGACGAGGTTAACGAAATGCTCTACGGCGGCGAGGTCGATAAGGGCATGATTCCCAAGCTGCGTGCGGCTGTCGACGCGCTTACCGCTGGCGTGTTCCGAGCTCACATCATCAATGGCACGACGCCGCATTCGCTGCTCCTGGAGCTGCTGACCGATGCCGGCGTCGGCACCGTGATCCATTCCACCGAGACGGCTTACGAGTTCGATACGCATCCGCATCCGCTTTCGACGTTTGCTGCGCGTCTGACCGAGAACCTTGACGAGGTCGAGAAGCTTCAGACGGTCTAGCTGACCCGCAGCCGCCCCATTCCTGCACCCATAGCCCCGCGCCGTCTGGCGCCCAACGAAAGGCATCCCATGTCACTTGCAGCTCAGCAATCGCTTGAATCCCATTACGTTATGCATACCTTTGGCCGCTCTCCGGTCGAGTTTGTCGAGGGTCACGGCATGAAGCTCACCGGCGACGATGGCCGTGAGTACCTCGACTTTCTTGCCGGCATCGGCGTGTGCAGCCTAGGTCATGGCAACCTGGCTGTGCTCTCGGCGCTCGAGGCACAGACCAAAAAGCTCATGCATGTCTCCAATTACTTCTACATTGAGCAGCGCGGACAGGTCGCGGCGCTGCTGTCCAAGCTTGCTAACGACGACGTAGATGGTGCGCGCGTGCTTGCCGATGCCATTGTCGCCGGCGATGAGACCACGGCAGCTGCTCTTGGTGCCCCGGCTGCGGATGAGCAGGTTTGGGAGACCTTCTTTGCCAACTCTGGCGCCGAGGCCAACGAAGGCTCGATGAAGCTCGCGCGCCTGTACGCCAAGCGTGCCGGTAATGGCGGTAACACCATCGTGTGCATGCGCGGCGGCTTCCACGGCCGTACGCTCGAGACCATTGCCGCCACCATGCAGGATTGGCTGCAGGACAGCTTCCGCCCGCTGCCGGGTGGCTTTGTGGCCTGCACGCCCAACGATGTGGATGAGCTGCGTGCGATCTTTAAGCAGCTGGGGAGCGAAATTTGTGCCGTGATGCTCGAGCCGATCCAGGGTGAGAGCGGTGTGCATCCCATGACCGAGGAGTTTATGGCTACGGCGCGCGACTTGGCGCACGAGGTGGGTGCCGTGCTTATCGCCGACGAGGTCCAGTGCGGCATCTTCCGCTCTGGCAAGCCATTTGCATTCCAAACCTATGGCGTGGAGCCCGACATTATGAGCCTTGCCAAGGGCATTGCCGATGGCGTGCCCATGGGTGCCGTAGTGGCAAAGAAGGAGATTGCCGACGTGTTTAAGCCGGGGGACCACGGCTCGACCTTTGGCGGTAGCTGCTTGGCCGTCGCGGCGTGCGCCGCGACGCTCTCCGCGCTCGTGCGCGGCGATTATGCCGACCATGCTGCCAAGGTGGGCGCCTATATGGAGGCAAAGCTCGCCAAGCTGCCGCACGTGACCGAGGTACGTGGCCGCGGCTTGATGCTCGGCTGTGATTTGGATGATGCCGCGGGCGACGCGCATGATGTTGTTGCCCGCGCGCTGGCCGCCGGTGCCGTGATCAACGCTACGGGTGCGCATACGCTGCGTTTCCTGCCGCCACTTGTCTGCGAGGAAGCCGACGTGGACAGCCTGATCGAGATACTGTCGGGTGTTTTGGGCTAACGCGGCGCAATAACTCAATTTTGACCGGGTTCCGGACTGCGGACGTGCCCTATGCGGCATGATTCAGCGGTCTGGAACCCGTTTTGCCTTAGATTTGCTAAGGCAGGGAGACCTGCTGGTCAAAAAACATCAAATATGAGTACTGCTACCGATTTGATAGCAGCAATTTTGGACTAATAAGGCCAGATGGCAAGTCGAAATGGGTAGCGCACAGAGATGTGGTGTAAGAGGCGGGGCATGCCCCGCCTCCGCCCTTTCTTGAAAGGGAGGGGACACCGCCTAGAATTCGTCGTTGGAGTAATGAAGGTGACGAATGGAAGGAAAGGCGATGCCCCAAGAAGAGAGTGTACTGCGCCTCGGTCGCGACGAGGCCCTCGAGGCGGCGAGGCTTTGGCAGGAGTGCGGCGACGCGCGCGAGTTCGCGTGCAGGGTGCTGGGCGGCGTGATGAACGCACTGATGGACTCCGAGGCCCAGCAGATGTGCGGCGCGAGCCGCAACGAGCGCAGCGACGGCAGGGAGAACAGCCGCAACGGCTACCGCCCCAGGTCGCTCAAGACCGCCGTGGGCGACGTGGAGCTCGAGATACCCAAGCTCAGGCACGGCACCTACTACCCCGAGGGCATGCTCGCGCGATGGTCGCGCGTCGACACCTCGGTGGCCGCCATCGTGCAGGAGATGTACGTGTGCGGCGTGTCCACCCGCAAGGTCGAGCGCGTGGCGTCCAAGCTGGGCATATCCTCGCTGTCGAGCTCGGAGGTCTCGAGCCTCTGCTCCGACCTCGACGCCGAGGTGGCGGAGTTCCGCCGCCGCGACCTTTCGGGCACGCCGTGCTGCTACCTGTGGCTCGACGCCACCTACATGAGCTGCAGGGTCGGCTCGTCGGTCGTCTCGCAGGGCGTCGTGACCGCGATCGGGCTGGGCGCCGACGGGCGCAAGCACTTCCTGGGCTGCGACGTGGTCGACACCGAGAGCGAGGACTCCTGGGCGGCATTCCTCGGCGGGCTGCGCGAGCGCGGGCTGGCCGGCGTTCGCCTCGTGGTCTCCGACAGCCACGCCGGGCTCGTGGCCGCCGTCTCGCGCCTGTTCCAGGGCTGCGCCTGGCAGCGCTGCGTGACGCACCTGCAGCGCAACCTCCAGAGCGCCTGCTCGGGCAGGCCCGAGGACTCCAAGGCGGCCGTCAGGGACCTCGTGCACGCCGCGGTCTACCAGGACGACCCCGACCTCGCGCGCTGCGTGTGGGCCGAGGCGGCGCCCTGGGTGGCGTCGGTGTCCGCCAGGGCCGGCGAGGTCTTCGAGCAGGCCGAGGACTCCGCGCTGGCGTTCACGGCCTTCCCCAGGGCGCACTGGGCCAAGCTCCGCACCAACAACGTCCAGGAGCGCGCCAACCGCGAGATCAAGCGCCGCTACAGGGTCGTGCAGTCCTTCCCCTCGAGGGAGTCGATGCTGCGCCTGACGTGCGCGAGCCTCATGGAGACCGAGGGGCAGTGGTCCCAGCAGCGCGTGTTCTCCGAGGCCTCGGCCGCCGAGGGCTTCGCCGAGCCCGCGGACAGGCCGGCCCCGACAGAGGGGAGGCGCCGCGCGCTCGGGCGGCGCGCCAGGGAGATAGTGGACGAGATAGTCGAGAAGCGCGGCCTCAAGAAGGAGTAACATCGGGGCTTGCAGCGACGGACCTCAGGACACTCTTACACCACGTCTGCGCGCGCCACCTCGAAATGGCGATGAATGCACGATTTTGATCCGACTATTAGTCCTTATAATGGACATATGTTGTGTAACTTAAGCAAATACTATCTTTTTATATGTTGCAAACAAAGCAGCAGTACTCATTTTTGCCATTATTTGGCCACGGACCTTGCGATAGATGTGCTGGCGGGTTCGAATCCCTCTGCGATGGGCCCAAAAAAGAAAGGCTCCCATTGCTGGGAGCCTTTCAAATCAGTGGTGGGCGATGAGGGGTGTCCGCGTGCGGCTGGCGCCGCCCGCTTCCGCTTCGGGCCTGCGGCCCTCGCGTGCTGCGCTGGAAAACGCTTCGCGTTTCCTCAGCTCCGCACCCTTGCGGGTTCGAATCCCATGAAATGGGCCCAAACAAAAACGGTCCCCTTTCGAGGACCGTTTCCAATTCAATGGTGGGCGATGAGGGATTCGAACCCCCAGCCTTGTGCGTGTAAAGCACCTGCGCTAACCGTTGCGCCAATCGCCCGTGCGGAGAGAGTATAGCAAAACAATCGCCCCATTCACCTCATATCCATTAAAGGTAACTGGCGCGTGTCACAGCGGAGCTGATTCAGTTGAGATTGCCTGAACATTCCGCCCCTCTTTACGCCCTCGGGTATACTCAAAAGCTACTGATTCGATTTGATGCCCAGCAACAGCAGAGGGGATAGTATATGTGCGGTTTTGTCGGTTTTGTCGGTGGGACGGATAACCAATCCGAGGTGCTCACCAAGATGATGGACCGCATCGTCCATCGCGGTCCCGACATGGGCGGTCAGTTTATCGACGGCCGCGTTGCCCTCGGCTTCCGCCGCCTGTCGATCCTCGACCTGACCGAGGCTGGCGCCCAACCCATGGCCAACGAGGACGGTAGCGTCGTCATTGTCTTCAACGGCGAGATCTACAACTTCCAAGAACTCCGTTCCGAGCTCGAGGCCAAGGGCTACAAGTTCCACTGCGGCGCCGACACCGAGAGCCTCCTGCACGGCTACGAGGAGTGGGGCGAGGCCGTCCTCGATCGCCTGCGCGGTATGTACGCCTTCGTCATCTGGGACAAAAAGAAGAACAAGCTTTTTGGCGCCCGCGACATCTTTGGCATCAAGCCGCTCTACTACTATCCCATGGCCGATGCGGGCGACGGCGCTCCGGGCGTGCTCTTTGGTTCCGAGATCAAGAGCTTCCTGGACTACCCGCACTTCCACAAGGCGGTCAACAAAAAGGCTCTGCGTCCGTACATGACGCTGCAGTATTCGGCGACTGAGGAGACCTTCTTCGAGGGTGTCTACAAGCTGCCGCCGGCGCACTACTTTACCGTCGATATCCCGACCGGCAAGATGAACATCGAGCGCTACTGGGATTGCGATTACTCTGCCGTCGAGAAGCCGTTCGAGGAGTATGTCGATGAGCTGGACGAGGTCGTGCACGAGAGTGTCGAGGCCCATCGCATCGCCGACGTCAAGGTCGCGTCGTTCCTCTCCGGTGGCGTCGACTCCAGCTACATCGCCGCTTGCCTCATGCCCGACAAGACCTTCTCGGTGGGCTTTGACTACAAGAACTTCAACGAGACCAACTACGCCAAGGAACTTTCCGATAAGCTCGGCGTCGAGAACGTTCGCAAGATGATTACCGCCGACGAGTTCTTCGGTGCGCTCGAGGACATCCAGTATCACATGGACGAGCCGCAGTCCAACCTGTCTTCCGTGCCGCTGTGGTTCTTGGCCGAGATGGCCCGCAAGGACGTTACCGTCGTGCTTTCGGGCGAAGGCGCCGACGAGCTCTTTGGCGGCTACGCCTACTACGAGGACACGGTCCCGGTGCGCAAGTACAAAAAGATGGTGCCGCTGCCCATCCGTCGCGCGCTCGGTAACCTGGCGCTGCATATGCCGTACTTCAAGGGACATAACTTCCTGGTCAAGGGTGCCGAGATCCCCGAGAAGTCGTTCCTGGGACAGGCTCTGGTATGGCCGGAGCGCGAGGTCGACGGCGTGCTCAAGCCCGAGTACAACACCGGCGATGGCGCCTTCGAGCTTGCCGCTCCCATCTATGCGCGCGTGAAGGGTCAGCCCGAGCTGGTCAAGAAGCAGTACCTGGACATGAACATGTGGCTCCCGGGCGACATTCTGCTCAAGGCCGACAAGATGTGCATGGCACACTCACTGGAGCTGCGCGTGCCCTTCCTGGACCGCAAAGTCATGGAGTTCGCCGAGCACATTCCCGACCGCTACCGCATCAACGAGAACGGCAACAAACAGGTACTCCGCCACGCTGCCAACAAGTCGCTGCCCGATGAGTGGGCCACCCGTCCCAAGGTGGGCTTCCCGGTGCCGATTGTCTACTGGCTGCGCGAGCAAAAGTGGTACGACTATGTCAAGGAGTACTTCACCGCGCCGTGGGCAAGCGAGTTCTTCAATACCGACGAACTCATGCACCTGCTCGATCTGCACTTTGCGGGCAAGGGCGATTTCCAGCGCAAGATCTATACGCCGCTCGTGTTCTTGGTGTGGTACAAGCGCTTCTTTATCGACGAGGGCCAGCCTTCTGTTCAGGCTGCCTAGCCTCGGCTGACGAACGCCTGCGCGTAACGGCTCCTCCGGGAGCCGTTTTTGCGTGGGTGCGTTTCAGTTACTATAAAACCGTCCCTGCCAAATGGCTGAGAAAGGTGAAAGATGCACCATTCGGATTCCGCGACCGTGACCACGGTCGATACGCTTGCCAAGCTTCTCGATGTGTGCGGCGAGCTGCGCGCATCAGAGCAGGTTGACGAGCGTGCCGTGACCGGCTGCTCGTTTGATTCGCGCACGGTCTCGGCAGGTGACGTGTTCTTCTGCAAAGGTGCTGCCTTTAAGCCCGTGTTTTTGAGCATGGCGCTCGATGCGGGCGCCGTCGCATTTGTGTGCGAGGAGTCACTGGTCGAGTCTCTGGAGCCGCTGGCGCAGGAGAGCGGCGCGGCGATGCTGGTCGTGGATAGCGTCCGCACGGCCATGGCCCTGTTGCCGCCGGAGGTCTACAACCGCCCCGACCACGACGTTAAGATCGTGGGCATCACCGGTACCAAGGGAAAGACCACGGCCGCTTTTATGCTCCAGTCGATTATCAAAGCGGCGGGCGAGTCCTGCGGCATGATCGGCTCGGTGAGTACCGACGATGGCATCGAGTGCTATGAGAGCACCAATACTACGCCCGAGGCCCCCGAGGTCTGGCGCCATATCGCCAACTGCCGCACGTCCGGTCGCCAGTCCATGGTCATGGAGGTCTCGAGCCAGGCGCTCAAGTACCAACGCGTCGAGAATCTGCCATTTGACGTGGCGTGCTTCCTCAACATCGGCCGCGACCACATCTCGCCGATTGAACACCCCACGTTTGAGGATTATTTTGAGAGCAAACTCAGGATCTTTGACCAGGCAAAGACCGCCGTGGTGAATCTGGGCACCGAAGAGGCCGACCGTGTGCTGGAGGCAGCGTCGACGGCCGAGCGCTTGGTGACCGTTGGCGTCGAGCATCCCGAGGCAAGCCTGTGGGCGAGCGACGTACGCATGGTCGGCTTTAGCATCGAGTTCAACTTGCATGGCCTGTGTGCCGACGAGTCCGAGGCGGGGGAGAAGATCCTGCTGGGTATCGCGGGAGACTTTAACGTGGAGAACGCGCTGGTCGCTATCGCCGCTGCGCGCGAGATCGGCATCGGTATCGATGCCATCAAGAAGGGCCTCTCCAAACTGCGTGTGCCGGGCCGTATGGAGGTCGTGGAGTCGAAGGACGGCCGCGTGATCTGCGTTGTCGACTATGCGCACAACCAGCTTTCGTTCCGTTCGCTTTTCTCGTCGGTCAAGCGCGCGTTTCCCGCTAGCCCGGTCATCGCAGTGTTTGGTGCTGCCGGCGGCAAGGCGCAGGAGCGCCGCGAGCAGCTTCCGCGTGAGGCCGCACCGTATTCTGACCTGATGATCTTTGCCAACGAGGATCCAGCTCACGAAGACCCGATGAAGGTCTGTCGCGAGCTTGCCGAGCATGTTCCCGACGATACGCCGAACAAGATCATCCTCGACCGCGAAGCCGCCGTGCATGCGGCGTTCAAGGCGGCGCGCGAGGAGTACGTCAACCCCGATGCTCCCACCATTGTCTTGCTGCTGGCAAAGGGTGACGAGGAGCTCATGCACGTGGGCGACGAGTTCGTGCCCGTCGAGAGCGACCTTTCGCTGGCCAATCGCCTAATCGATGTTACCCAGTTTGACTAATGAACCATGATGGCGGCGGCGCCCTGAGTGCGCTGTCGCCATAAGCGTGTTCCCTCAATCAAAACATGCCGTCCAAGTCCAAACCCTTCTACGTAAACGGAGTAACCATGTCCCACAACACCCTGCCGACCGTTGCCGAGCTTTCGGGCGAGATGCGCGAGCGTTTGGCCAAGGTCAAGTACGTCTTTACCGACCTGGATGCCACGATGCTCGCACCCGGCTCGTGCGTGCTGCGCGACAACGACGGCAACCCCTCGACCAAACTCGTCGAGGCCGTCGTGGCGCTCGCTCGCGCTGGTATTCAGGTGGTTCCCACCTCGGGCCGCAACCGTACCATGATCCACGAGGACGCGCGCGTGCTCGGCCTCAACTCCTACATTGGTGAGATGGGCGGTCTGGTTATGTACGACCTCAAAGCCAACGATTGGGAGTATCTGACCGGTGACATGCCTTACGACCCCGCCTGCGGCCTCACGCCGCACCAGGTGATCGAGCAGACCGGCGTGTGCGAGAAGATCCTTGCCCGCTGGCCGCACAAGATCGAGTACCACAACGACATGTCGACCGGCTACAAATACCGTGAGGTCACCGTCGGCATGCGCGGCAATGTGCCCGACGATGAGGTCCAGGCCATCCTGGACGAGGCCGGCTGCGGTCTGATCTGGGCTTGCAACGGCCATCTGACTCATCTGTCCAAGCCGACGACGCTCGAGCTCGATCGCGTCGAGGACGGTCGCGCCTTCAACATCAACCCCGCGGGCCTCAACAAAGGCGTCGCCATTGCGCGCTTCTGCGAGCACCTGGGGATCGAGCGCGAGGAGACGTTGGCGCTCGGCGATTCCGAGTCCGACTTCTACATGGCCGATCACGTGGGCACGTTCTGCCTGGTCGAGAATGGCCTGACGAGCGCCGGCGCGCCCGAGTTCCTGGCTGCTTGCGAGAACGCTTTCGTTACGCGCGGCAAAATTGTCGACGGTTGGGCGGCGACGGCAGAGCTGCTGGTCGCGGCGCGTTCGTAGCGCGGCGTCGCCGCACTTGGACATGTCTTTTCGAGAGAGACTGGTGAGGTAATGTCCGATATCGAGAATCCGGCAGGCGACACGCGCCCGATTGGCGTGTTCGATTCTGGTTTGGGCGGTCTGACGGTTGCGCGCGCGATTGCGACGGCGCTGCCGCACGAGTCCGTCTACTACTTTGGCGACACCAAGCGCTGCCCCTACGGCACCCGCACCGAGGATGAGGTGCGCTCGTTTGCGTTGCAGGCGGGCCGTTGGCTGTCGAAGCACGACGTCAAGATCATGGTCATCGCCTGCAACACGGCGACCGCTGCGGCCTTGCGTCTGGCCCAGCAGGTGCTCGACGTTCCCGTCATCGGTGTGATCGCGCCGGGTGCCCGTGCAGCAATCAACAGCACCCGCTCGCGTCGCGTGGGCGTGCTCGCCACCAACCTCACCATTCGCTCGGGCGCCTACACGCGCGCCATTCAGGATCTAGATGCCGGCGTCGATGTATACGGCTGTCCTGCCTCGAGCTTTGTCGAGGTTGTCGAACACGAGCTTGCCTCGGGTGCACATCTGCAGGAACAGTGGCTTGAGAACGAGGATATCTTCGATACGCCTGCCGTGCGTGCGCTGGTGGGTGCCACGGTTGAGCCGCTGCGCGACCACGGTATCGATACCGTGGTGCTCGGCTGTACGCATTTTCCGCTGTTGGTGGGACCTATCCGCCATGCGCTGGGGCCTGGGGTGCGCGTCGTGAGTTCCGCCGAGGAGACCACACGCGAGCTGACCGATATCCTCACGCGCCGCGAGCAGCTGGCGGGCGACGCCGCCGAGCCGCAGCATCGTTTTGCCACGACGGCCGATAACATTGCCGAGTTTGCGGTGGCGGGCAGCTTTATCTTTGGTCAGCCGCTCAAGAGCATCGAACATATCGATATCGATGAGCTGAAATAGATGTAAGGCAGCCGCCAAAGCCTTCGCCACATCTTTTGCCGAAAGGAAATTTCTATGGAGTACATGCAGGTCAACCGCGCCAACGGTCGCGCCGCCAACGAGTTGCGCCCCGTTAAGCTCACCCGTGGTGTCATGAAGCACGCCCACGGCTCGTGTTTGGCCGAGTTCGGCGACACGCGCGTGCTGTGCGCCGCCACTATCGAGGAGGGCGTGCCGGGCTGGCGAAAGGGAGCTAAGGCCGGCTGGGTGACCGCGGAATACGCCATGCTGCCGGCGTCGACCGGCAAGCGCTGCAAGCGCGAGCACGCCAACCGCAAGGGTCGCTCCATGGAGATCGAGCGCCTCATTGGCCGCAGCCTGCGTACCGTCGTCAACATGAAGGCGCTCGGCGAGTACACCGTCACCGTCGACTGCGATGTGATTCAGGCCGATGGCGGCACGCGTACAGCGAGCATCACCGGCGCCTGGGTGGCGCTGCACGACGCCCTCGCCATGTGGGTCGAGGCGGGCAAGATCGAGCGCATCCCGCTTATCGGCCAGGTGGCTGCCATCTCCATGGGCGTTGTCGACGGCAATACGCTGCTTGACCTCGATTATTCCGAGGACAGCCATGCCGAGGTCGACATGAACCTCGTCGCCACCGACACCGGCGAGATGATCGAGCTCCAGGGCACCGGCGAGCAGGCGCCCTTTGACCGCAAACGCCTCAACGCCCTGCTCGACCTGGGCGACAAGGGTATCGCCGAGCTCATCGAGCTTCAGCGCCAAGCCATCGCCTAACCTGCCAAAAGGGACAGGTTTATTTTGGTAGGTTTTATCTGCTGAAATGCTGCGTTGAAAGGTCCGATCGCCTGAGAGGGGAGAGGTCAAGTGCCCAAACGCCCCTCACGCGGCTTGCTATAGAGACAAGGAGGCCAGTCATGGCACTTGAGAAGATTGACATCGACACCCTCGACCCGGCGGCGACCATCGTCGTGGCAACGGGCAACGCCCATAAGCTCACCGAGATCGAGGCCATTTTGGGCAAGGTCATGCCCGAGGTGCGCTTTGTGGCGCTCGGCCAGCTGGGTGATTTTGAGGATCCCGAGGAAAACGGCACGACGTTTTTGGAGAACGCCATCATCAAGGCCCAAGCCGCGGTTGAGGAGACGGGCCTTATGGCCATTGCCGACGATTCGGGCTTGGTCGTCGACGCGCTGGACGGTGATCCCGGTGTGTATAGCGCGCGCTATGCGGGCGTGCACGGCGACGATGCCGCCAACAACGCCAAGCTTCTCGTTAACCTGGAAGGCGTGGCAGATGAGGACCGCACCGCACGCTTTATGAGTGTCGTTGCGCTCATCGACACGGACGGCTTGGTCAGCTATGGCGAGGGCGCTTGCGAGGGCGTTATCGCGCACGAGGGCCGCGGCGATCACGGCTTTGGCTATGACCCGCTGTTCCTGCCGGTCGACACGCCGGGCAAGACCATGGCCGAGCTGACGGCTGACGAGAAGAACGCCATCAGCCATCGTTTCCACGCGCTCGAGCATCTGTCCGCCAAGCTGACGGGCGAGGAGTAGACCGTGCGTGCGGTGGTGCAGCGCGTGCTCAACGCCGGCGTGACGGTCGACGGCGAGTGCGTGGGCCGCATTGGACGCGGCTACCTGGTGCTGCTGGGTGTGGGCCATGGCGATACGCGTGCCGAGGCCGACAAGCTGTGGGGCAAGCTCCGCGGGCTGCGTATCAACGAGGACGAGAACGGCAAGACCAACTTGGCGCTTGCCGATGTCGACGGCGAGGTGCTCGTGGTGTCGCAGTTCACGCTGTTCGCCGACTGCCGCCACGGTCGCCGTCCGGCGTTTACGGATGCCGGCGCACCCGATGTTGCCAACGAGCTCTACGAGTACTTCCTGACGCTCGTTCGTCAAGATGTCGAACACGTGGCGCACGGCATTTTTGGCGCCGATATGAAAGTCGACTTGGTCAACGACGGCCCATTCACCATCGTCTTGGACACCGACAACCTTTAGGTTACGCGGTTTTACCAAACCGCGTAACAACTGGTCATGCGAGGTTGTCGTCTGGTACGTATTCGAGACCGGGCTTTTTTAGCTACTTGCGTTTGGCGGCAGCAGGGTGCTATAGTATTAGAGTTTTGTCTATCTTAGGGGTATTATCCCCTTTTTGAATTGCACCTTCTGGAGGCCCTGTTCATGGAAGAGATGGAAGTCAATCACGTCGACGACATCCACGAGAAGCTGACCGATATGGTGGGCGATCGCGTCAAGGTTAAGGCCAACATGGGCCGCACCCGCGTCGTCGAGCGCATGGGCACCATCAAGAGCGTCCACCCCGCCGTCTTTATCGTCGAGGTTGACGAGCGCCGCGGCCGCAAGTCGCGTCAGTCCTACCAGTATATCGATGTCCTCACCGGTCAGGTCGAGCTGTTCGACCCTGAGAGCGGCGAGCATATCTTTACCCCGCTCGGCAATCAGCTCGAGGAGCACTAACGGTGACCGATCGGTCCCTGACTCTTTCCGCGCCGGCAAAGATTAACTTCTACCTGGGGGTTCATACCGAGCGCGATGACCGCGGCTACCACAGGGTCGATTCCCTGATGGCAGCCGTCGGTCTTTCCGATACCGTGACGGTCACGCCGGCGCAGGCGCTGACTGTCCAGACGGTTCCGGCATCAGATTTTCCCATGCAAAAGAATACGGCGTATCGGGCTGCGGTTGCTATGGCCGAGCATTATGGTCGCGAGGCAAACATCTGCGTGACGATTGAGAAGCGCATTCCATTGTGCGCCGGCTTGGGCGGCCCCTCGACGGATGCGGCCGCGGTCATTGTCGCCTTGGCGGAGCTCTGGGGCATTGATCGCACCGACCCAGCGCTCGACGATATTGCGCGGGGCATTGGTGCTGACGTCCCGTTCTTTTTGCACGCGAGTCCTGCGTTCTACGTAGGTGGGGGAGACGTGCTGGCAACTGAGTACCCCGCGCTGCCCGCGACGCCTGTCGTACTGGTTAAGCCGCGGGAGGCGAGCGTTTCGACAATTGAAGCCTATCGACGTTTTGACGAGGCCCCGGTGCCTGCGGACAAGCTCGGCGCGATAGCTTCTGCCTTGCGTGCTGGTGATGCCGAGACGGCATATGCGCTCATCCATAACAACCTGGGTATCATTTCCGCACAGATGGAGCCGCAGATTCAAACGGTTCTCGATTGGCTGCGTAAACAGGACGGCACCGTTGCTGTAGATGTGTGCGGATCGGGTGCCTGCTCGTTTGCCATTTGCGACACCGCCGCCACGGCCGAAAGGCTTGCCGACGCTGTCCAGCAAAATGGCTGGTGGGCCTGCGCGACTGAGCTCATTCCCAACACGGTTCAAATCGACGCGCCAAAGAAATAAAAATTTCTCTAGCACGCGGCGAAAATCTTTGTTACTATAGTCGAGCTAACGGGTTGTGGCTCAGTTTGGTAGAGCACTGCGTTCGGGACGCAGGGGTCGCTGGTTCAAATCCAGTCAACCCGACCAGAGCATGAGGAGGGACCGCTTCTTGCGGTCCCTTTTTTTAGCTATTGTTGTGATACCGCGATACCCGCGGTATACTCATTCGAGCTTGTCTCGCTGTATTGTGGAGGTCTACATGTTTGGACTGAGGGCTCCTGAGCTCATCATTATTCTCGTCGTTGTCCTGATTATCTTCGGGCCCAAGAACCTGCCGAAGCTCGGCAAGTCCCTCGGCTCTACCGTCAAGAATATCCGCGAGGGTATGGAGGGCGACGATAAGGCCGAGACCAAGCAGGCCGAGGAGGTCGTGGTCGAGCAGTCCGAGGAGGACAAGGAGATCGCTGAGCTCGAGGCCAAGCTCGCTGCTGCCAAGAAGAAGCAGGCAGAGGACAGCGACGCGGACGCAGAGTAGTCCCATCCCTTTGGGGTGAGCACCTGACCGGCTTGCCCGCAGGCTAGCCGGTCTTTTTCGTTTTGTTGACAGTTGATTGTTTGATCAGAGTTGGGGAGATATCCGTATGGACGCAAGCCAGATCGTACTGACCGCTGAGGGCCGCCAGAAGCTCGTCGAGGAGCTCGCTTGGCGTGAGGGCGATTACGCCAAGGAGATCGTCGAGGACATCAAGGAAGCCCGCGCGTTCGGCGACCTTTCGGAGAACTCCGAGTACGACGCCGCTAAGGACAAGCAGGCCCAGAACGCCGCTCGTATTGCCGAGATCCAGGCCATCCTCGCCAACGCTCAGGTTGCTGCCACCACGGGCGACCTGACCGTCTCCATCGGTTCCACCGTTTCGCTGATTGATCCCAACGGCGAGGTCATGGAAGTCACGCTCGTCGGTACCACCGAGACCAACTCGCTCGAGCACAAGATCTCCAACGAGTCTCCGGTCGGCCACGCCATCATCGGTCACGGCGAGGGCGACTCCGTCGAGGTCGTTACGCCTTCCGGCAAGACTCGCGTCTACACCATCGCCAAGATCGCACGCTAGACCACGGTCCCGCGTAAAGGTATGTTTTCGCTCCCTGGGACCGAATCCTGGGGAGCGTTTTAGTTTGAGGAGCTAACTTATGGCAGAGAACCAGAACGCCGCCGATCAGGCATCGACGCTCAACGACGAGCGCGCCACCCGCCTGGCCAAGCGCGCCGCCCTGTTCGAGGCGGGCCAGAACCCCTATCCCGAGCACTCTGAGCTTGAGGACTACGTCGCCGATATCGAGACTAAGTACGCCGATCTTGCCGATGGCGAGGACACCGAGGACGTCGTGAAGATCGCCGGCCGTGTGGGCGCCAAGCGCGGTCAGGGCAAGATCATGTTCATCGTCGTGCGCGATGCGACTGCCGAGATTCAGCTGTTCTGCCGCATCAACGACATGGACGAGGCTGCCTGGAGTACGCTCAAGGCCCTCGACCTGGGCGACATCCTGGGCGTGACCGGCGTGGTCGTGCGCACCCAGCGTGGCCAGCTTTCCGTTGCCCCTAAGAGCGCGACCCTGCTTGCCAAGGCCGTTCGTCCGCTGCCCGAGAAGTTCCACGGTCTTTCCGATAAGGAGACCCGCTATCGCCAGCGCTATGTCGACCTGATCGCCAACGACGACGTTCGCGAGACCTTCCGTAAGCGTTCGCAGATTCTCTCCACCTTCCGTCGCTTTATGGAGTCCGACGGCTACATGGAGGTCGAGACCCCCATTCTGCAGACCATCCAAGGCGGCGCTACTGCCAAGCCGTTCATTACCCACTTCAACGCGCTCGATCAGGAGTGCTACCTGCGTATTGCCACCGAGCTGCACCTCAAGCGCTGCATCGTCGGTGGTTTTGAGCGCGTGTTCGAGATCGGCCGCATCTTCCGTAACGAGGGCATGGACCTTACCCACAACCCCGAGTTCACCACGATGGAGGCCTACCGTGCCTTCTCCGACCTCGAGGGCATGAAGGCACTCGCCCAAGGTGTCATCAAGGCTGCCAACAAGGCCATCGGCAACCCCGAGGTCATCGAGTACCAGGGCCAGACCATCGACCTTTCTGGTGAGTGGGCCAGCCGTCCCATGACCGACATCGTCTCCGACGTGCTCGGCAAGCAGGTCACCATCGACACGCCGGTCGAGGAGCTTGCTGCCGCCGCGCGCGAGAAGGGCCTGGAGATCAAGCCCGAGTGGACTGCTGGCAAGATCATCGCCGAGATTTACGATGAGCTGGGCGAGGACACCATCGTCAACCCGACGTTCGTGTGCGATTACCCCATCGAGGTCAGCCCGCTTGCCAAGCGCTTTGAGGACGACCCGCGCCTGACGCACCGCTTTGAGCTGGTTATTGCCGGTCACGAGTACGCCAACGCGTTCTCCGAGCTCAACGACCCGGTCGACCAGGCCGAGCGCTTTGCCGCTCAGATGGCCGAGAAGGCCGGCGGTGACGACGAGGCCATGGAGTACGACGAGGACTACGTGCGCGCCCTCGAGTACGGTATGCCTCCCGCGGGCGGCATTGGCATTGGTATCGACCGCGTGGTCATGCTGCTTACCAACCAGGCTTCTATCCGCGACGTGCTGCTGTTCCCGCACATGAAGCCCGAGAAGGGTTTCCAGTCCGGTGCCGCTGCCGCCAAGGCTGCCGAGGCCGGCAACGCCGCGAGCCCGTTCGTTAAGTCGCTTAAGCCCACGCTCGATTACTCCAAGATCGCCGTTGAGCCGCTGTTTGAGGAGTTCGTCGACTTTGATACCTTCTCCAAGAGCGACTTCCGCGCTGTGAAGGTCAAGGCATGCGAGGCCGTCAAGAAGTCCAAGAAGCTGCTGAACTTTACGCTCGACGACGGTACCGGTACCGACCGCACCATCCTCTCCGGTATTCACGCTTATTACGAGCCCGAGGACCTGGTCGGCAAGACCTTGCTCGCCATCACCAACCTGCCTCCGCGCAAGATGATGGGCATCCCCAGCTGCGGCATGCTCATCAGTGCCATCCACGAGGAGAATGGTGAGGAGCGCCTCAACCTGATCCAGCTCGACGCCTCCATCCCCGCCGGCGCAAAGATGTACTAGGGGGTTACGCGGTTCTACGAACCGCGTAACCAGTTGACGCTGCGCGCCGCCCAGGGCGACAATTTGTCATTCAAAAGGCAAGGCATGACCAGAAGGTCTATGCCTTGCCTTTTTCATGCCAACTTGTTCGCCCTGGACGTCGCTCGCTGTCCGTCCTCTACCTGCGGCGTTGACTTGATTGATACTTAGAACATCGATGTAGTCATTAGGGACGCTCTTAAACGACTATCCAACGGCTATTGCGCGCATGGCTCGCATGACAGCCGTCTCTTTTATGTTTCCTTTAGCCGTCGCTGTCTAGGATGGGGGTTAGTCGATAGGAAGGGAGCACCGGGATGGACGACGCGAGCGAGCGCGCAATCGAAGAGGACATGCTCGATCAGTTCAACTACTTTGATGATGAGGACGAGGAGCTGATCGACCGTCGCGAGCCAGCGCCGCTTGATTCCTTTGATCTGGTCGATGAAGAGCCCGACGAGGACGAGGGCGAATCGGCGGAGCCCCCACAGTCTTCGCGCCTTAACTCGCTGCTTTCGAGAGCCCCCATGCACCACGGCGTTCGTGCCGGCGCGCTCCATATGAAAACTGACTGGCACCAGATCGTGACGGCAGGCGATGAGCTTGCCGTCGATGCGCCGCTCACCGATAAATCATCCATCATCTGCCGCACCGGCATGCTTATGCTGGCAAGCGGAACGGGTGCCTGGCGCGTGCGCGATACCATGAATCGTGTTGCTGCCGTACTCGGCGTCACGATTCACGTCGACCTGAGTCTTCTGTCGTTTGAGTGCACTTGCATCGAAGATGGCCACTGCTTTAACGAGGTTGTCAGCCTGCCCACAACGGGAGTCAATACCCATCGCATTTGGATGATGGAGAGTTTCCTCAAGGAAATCGAGACCTATGGTCGTCGCTTCACGGTACACGAGTATCACGAGATGCTCAGGACCGTTGAGAGCTCAAAGCCCGATTACTCTCCCTGGCAACAGGGCCTTGCGGCAGCCTGTGCTTGCGGCGCCTTCGTCTTTTTGCTCGGCGGCGGCCCTATCGAGATGGCCTGCGCGTTTGTGGGCGCGGGTGTCGGCAACTTTGCCCGCTCCCATATTCTCAAGCAAGGCCTTGGTCAGTTCAGCGCGCTGACGACCGGCGTTGCGCTCGCTTGCGTTTCGTATCTGCTGGCATTGCTCGGCCTTGGCCAGGTCATACCGGGGGCAATGTCGCACCAAGAAGGCTATATCGGCGCCATGCTCTTTGTGATTCCCGGCTTTCCGCTCATTACGGCAGGCCTCGACATCGCCAAGCTCGACATGCGAAGCGGTATCGAGCGCCTTTCATATGCCGTATCGATTATTGTGATGGCGACGCTCGTAGGTTGGATGGTTGCCGAGTGTGTTGGCCTGGCGCCGGACGACTTTGCCCCACTGGGCCTTTCGCCGCTTGCCCTTACGCTCCTACGCGTGGTGATGAGCTTCGTTGGCGTATTCGGCTTCTCGGTGATGTTCAACAGCCCGGTAAAGATGGCCGCGGCAGCTGGGTTGATCGGCGCCGTGTCCAATACCCTGCGTCTGACCCTTGTCGATGCGCCGACGATGATTCCCTTCCTGGGCCTCAGCACGGGAATGCCTCCCGAGGCAGCAGCGTTTATCGGCGCGCTGGTATCGGGTCTGCTGGCAAGCTTGGCCGAAGTCAAGCTCACCTACCCGCGCATCGCCCTCACGGTGCCTTCGATTGTCATTATGGTGCCCGGTCTGTATCTCTATCGCTCTATGTATTACATGTGCACCTTCGACACGGTCAACATGCTCGGCTGGTTTGTACGCGCAGTGCTCATCGTGGCGTTTCTGCCCGTTGGCTTGGGCGTGGCGAGAACTCTCACCGACCCTCGCTGGCGCCACACCAGCTAATTGGTGCAAGGGGGACAGGTTACTTTGCACCAAATGAGTTGCGGTGAAATAGGGACTGAATTGCTGCTTAAAGGGTCAAAACAGTCCGTATTCCACCGCAACTTAGGGGGTCGGGGGATTATTGGTGCCCTGCATCTTCATAAACTCAACGCTTACGAAGCGCAGGCCTTTCATGCTAGGCTGGTTTCACCACATAAGTAGTCGCAGACGCACGTACCACGGGCGGGCGAGATGAAGTCCCAACAGCTCCATCTTGCCCGCCCGTTTTTGTTGCGTGGTGCCGCGGCGTAACACAGAAAGGATTTTGTCCTTTATGCCTATCAACAAACGAGAGAGCCTGCTGTTCACCTTTATCATGTGCTTTTGCATGGTGCTCTGGATGAGCATCTACAACGTTGCCCTGCAGCATGGGGCCATCAGCGGCGAGGTTGTTGCCGCCGCGTGGCTCGGCTTCCCCGTTGCCTACATTTTTGCCATGTGCTGCGACTGGTTTGTTGCCAGCCCCCTTGCCAAGGGTTTCGCTTTTAAATTCCTGGTCACGCCGGGCAAGAGCTCGCCACTTGCCATGACGCTCGCCGTCAGCTCCTGCATGGTCGTTCCCATGGTCATCATCATGTCGCTGTACGGTGCCTGCGAGGGTCTGACGCACATGCCCGGCGGCATCCTTGCGAACCTGTATTCCGTGCCCGCGATCTGGATGATCAACATCCCGCATAATTTTGTGATGGCGCTGCCGTGGAACCTTTTGGTAGCCGGTCCGATTTCCCACTTCGTCTTCCGTCGCGCCTTCCCTGTGGGGACGGTTTTCGAGGAGGAGCATGCCGAGCTCTTGGAGCAGGCTATGGCTCCTGAGTGCGAGTAGCTCGCTTAGGGATCTGCTGAGCGCGGGCGACTTGCTTGGTTGGAGCCCTAAGCGTGGATAGCTCTCTCGGCGACATCGCGGGCGTGAGCGGTGCGCATGACCGGAGGGCCCGTGCTGCTCCGTTGCCCGACGTGCTAGCGCGCAGAACAATCTGTTGGTGCATTCGGCGGCTGCTGAAGCGTTTCGGCAGCCGCTTTTTATACGGAGTTTAAATACAACAGTCTGTTGTATTACGTAGAGTGGTATATCTCTAGCAGGAAAAATGCGAGAGACGGAGCATTATGGCGTTGCTAGTAGGACTGGACGTAGGGTTGACGACGACCAAAGTTTACGCGATGCACGAGGATATGACCGAGGTGTGGTGGGGATATCGCCGCCACGGGGCGTGTCAGACAGCGAGCGTGCGCGCCATGCTCGGCGAGCTCGCCGAGCGCTTTCCCCATGAGTCGCTGCGCGTTGCGGTGACCGGCTCGGGTGCGCGCGATATCGCGACCGCGCTGGGCGCCTCGTACGTTCAGGAGGTGGTCGCCAACGCGCTCGCGATCAGCAGGTTCTATCCGCAGACGCGCTGCGCCATCGAGCTGGGCGGCCAAGACGCCAAGATGATCTTCTTCCGCACCAACGATAAGGGAGACATCGAGGTTGCCGACATGCGCATGAACGGCTCGTGCGCAGGCGGTACCGGTGCATTTATCGACGAGATGGCAAAGCTCATGGGGGTCGGCACCGAATCGGGCGAGTTCGAGCAGCTCGCAAGCCGGGGAACGACCGTCCACGAGGTCTCGGGCCGCTGCGGCGTGTACGCAAAGACCGATATCCAGCCGCTGCTCAACGAGGGCATTCCTACCACCGACCTGGCGCTTTCGGCGCTTCACGCGGTCGCCCGCCAAACGATCGGCGGTCTGGCCCAGGGTATCGACATCGAGCCGCCGGTAATCTTCGAGGGCGGTGCGCTCGCCTACAACCCCACACTGGTCCGCGTGTTCCGGGAGCAACTGAATCTATCGGACGATCAGGTTATCGTCCCGCGCGATCCGCAGATCATGGTCGCGCGCGGTGCCGCCCTGTCGCTGACCGACATGTTCGCATCGTCCCAACCGATCGACCTTCCCGACGCTTTTGTCCGGCTGGATAAGCTCGAGACGGTCGCGCCCGCAAGCGGGGAGGGACGTCTTGCCCAGCCCTTTTTTGCCACACCTGCCGAGCAGGCGGATTTTACGGCACGCCATGGCAAAGAGACGCCGGCAAAGGGTCCGGATGCGTATGCGCCCGGAGAGACGGTGCGTGTGGCGCTCGGTATCGATTCGGGGAGCACGACGACCAAGTTCGCCCTGGTCGATGAGGCGGGTGAGCTTGTCGATTCGTTCTACGCGTCTAATAACGGCAGACCGCTCGACGTCGCCCAACAGGGTCTTGTCAGCTTGAAGAACCGCTGGGAGACAGCGGGAGTCACGCTTGCGATCGATGCCGTGGGCACCACGGGATACGGCGAGGAGCTTTTCGCGCGCGCGTTCCACGCCGACTACCATACGGTCGAGACGGTCGCGCACGCCCGCGCCGCGTGCGCATGCGTTCCCGATGCGACCTTCGTGCTCGACATCGGCGGACAGGATATGAAGGCCATCTGGCTCAACCACGGCGTGCTGACCGATATCGTCGTCAACGAGGCGTGCTCTGCGGGCTGCGGCTCGTTCCTCGAGGGTTTTGCCAAAAACCTCGGAATAGCCGTTGAGGATATCGCGACCGAGGCATTTTCGTCCAAAGCCCCCGCCGTTCTCGGCAGCCGCTGCACGGTGTTCATGAACAGCAGCGTCGTTTCCGAGCAGCGGCGCGGTAAGGGTCCGGGCGACATCATGGCCGGTCTCTGCCGTTCGATTATCGAGAACGTGTTCACCAAGGTCATTCGCGTTTCAAATCTCAACCGTCTGGGCGACAAAGTCGTCGTCCAGGGCGGCACGTTCCGAAACGACGCGGTGCTGCGCGCATTCGAGCAGTATCTGGGCAAACCCGTCACGCGTGCGCCCCACCCGGGGCTGATGGGCGCTATCGGTATCGCCCTGCTCGCGCGCGAGGAATGCCGCAAGGGCGACGCCGGCACGTCGTTTATCGGGCTCGATGCCGTGGAGCGCTTCGAGCATCGCGAGTTCGGCGGCGTTACCTGCCGTCGGTGCAACAACCGCTGCCAGCGCGCGGTCGTGGCATTTGGCGACGGCTCGCTTTACGTCACGGGCAATCGCTGCCCGCGCGGCGGCGCCATCTCATGGGATGAGCTCGTGCGCGAGGTTCCCGCGGCGGAGGAGCTGCGTCCGCAGGGTGCTTGCGAGGCACAGGCACCCGGCACGGGGCGCGACCGGACCGCGGCTGCCCCCAATCTCTTTGTCGACCGCGAGGAGCTGCTGTTCGAGTCGTACCCCACGGTTCCCGTCTGCGGGGGGCGCGATGTCACGATCGGCATTCCCCGTGTGCTCGAGTTCTGGGACACCATGCCGTTCTGGTCGACGTTCTTCAGCACGCTCGGCTTTAAGGTGCGCGTCTCGGGACGCAGCACCAAGGCGATGTACGAGCGCGGTCTGGCGCACGTCACATCCGACACCGTGTGCTTCCCGGCCAAGCTCGTCCACGGGCACATCCGCAATCTCGTCGACGCCGGCGTCGACCGCATCTTCATGCCCATCATCACGACGGTGCCCACCGAAAACACCGCCTCTACCAGCGAGTGGATGTGCGCCGTCGTAAAGGGATACCCCTACGTGATGCGCAATTCCGATAACCCGGAGGAGCGTTTCGGCGTTCCGTTCGATACGCCGCTGTTCCACTGGTACGACGAGGGCGACCGAAACCGCCAGCTCAAGGCGTGGTGCAAGGAGACCTTCGATATCGATGCCGACCTGGTTGCCAAGGCGACCGAGCAGGCGGACCGCGCGCAGGAGACGTTTGAGAACCAGCTGCAGCTGCGCGGCAGGCAGGTGCTCGAGAACGTGCGCGAGGACGGCGGCTACGCGGTGGTGATCGCTTCGCGTCCGTACCACAACGACCCGCTGGTCAACCACGGGCTGCCCAAGCTCTTCTCTGAGCGCGGCATCCCCGTGCTGACGCCCGATGCGGTGCCGGGGGTCTGCAACGTCGATCTTTCCAACAGCCGCATCGACATCGTGAACAACTACCATGCGCGCATGCTGTCGTGCGCGGTCATCGTCGCATCGACGCCCGAGCTCGAGCTCGTGCAGATGGGCAGCTTCGGCTGCGGCCACGATGCGTATCTCACCGACGAGATCGCGCGCATGATGGGCGAGATGGGCTCCAAGGTTCCGATGATGATCAAGCTCGATGAGAGCGACGTCGCCGGTCCCATGGGCATTCGCGTGCGTTCGTTTATCGAGTCGGTCAACCGTCGTCGCGCGGAGGAGCGTGCCGAGGGCGCCCGGGTGCACGCGGTCCATCCGCTCGACGACCCGTATAAGGTCAAGTACACCAAGCGCGACCGGCACGACAAGATCGCGCTGGTCCCCAACACCTCCCATGCGTTCTGCAGGCTCATGACCGCGGCGATGCGCAATCAGGGCGTGCGCGCCGAGGCCCTTGATATCGGGCGCGAGGATGCCATCCGCCTGGGCAAACGCTATGTGCACAACGACATCTGCTTCCCCGCGCAAATCGTGATCGGCGAGGCGCTCGCGGCACTCGAGAGCGGTAAGTACGACCCGCACGACGTCGCCGTGGTGACTGGCAAGTATATCGGCGACTGCCGCCTGACGCACTACATGCCCCTGCTGCGCCGCGCGCTCGACGACGCGGGATACGACTATGTCCCGGTGCTCACCAACGACGACGTCGATGCCCACAATGCGCATCCGGGCTTCAAGCTCGGCCTTGGCCCGAGCATCCAGATCGCCTACGGTCTTCCCATGATCGATGCCCTCGAGGCCATGCTTAGGCGCATCCGTCCCTACGAGCTCGAGAAGGGCGCGGCGGACGCTGCGTTCGACCGCGCGCTCGATGAGGTTATCGAGGGCATGGAGCGCTCCGGGCTGAGAGGCCAGGCGACGGGCTTCAAACGCGCGCTTGCGATCATGGACGCCGTTCCGTACGACCGCTCGAACCCGCATCCGACCGTTCTCATCGTGGGCGAGTACCTGCTCAATTTCCATCTCGGCGCCAACCACGAGATCGAGCGCTACCTCGAGGACAACGGGCTCGAGGTCATCGAGGCGCGCATGACCGACGTGATCCGCAAGACCTATTTCTACAAGCATGCGCAGTCGCGCGAGTTCCACGTCGACCTGTCGCTGCCCGAAAAGGCCTGGTACGCCATGGCGGACAACCTGTTCGAGCTCGCGCACGACCGTTGCGACCGCCTGGGCGCGGCGAGCCCGCTCTACGAGCCGCCGACGCGCATGCCCGAGCTCGTGCGCGCGAGCGATAAGATCCTGCACCATACGTTCGATGCGGGCGAGGGCGTGCTGATTCCGGCGGAGATTCTCGAGCACGCCAAGCGCGGCTGCCGCAACTTCGTGATCCTGCAGCCGTTCGGGTGTCTGCCCAACCATGTCGTGGGGCGCGGGCTCATCCATGCGCTCAAGGAGCAGTATCCCACGGCGCAGTTCCTGCCGCTCGACTACGATCCCGACGTGAGCTTCGCCAACGTGGAGAACCGTCTTCAGATGCTCATCATGAACGCCAAGGCGCAGGGGTGCGGTGAGGCGCATGGCGAGACCGCGTAAGGACGCCGATGCGCCCGATGCACGCACCCGTATCATCGAGGCGTTTTGGGAGCTCATCGAGAACAACAGCATCTTCGAGCTGTCGGTTGGCGAGGTGACCCGCGCCGCCCAGTGCAATCGCGGAACGTTTTACTACTATTTTCACGATTTCGATGAACTCGTCGCCATCGCCATAGCCCAGCTGCTGCAGGATAACGAGCTCATCACCGATGCCCTCTGGCATTTTTCGAGCGAGGGCGACCTTTCGGCGTTCGACCGGCGCGACGTCCGCTGCCTGCTGCGGCGCATCGTCATCACCATGAGGGCGGGTGCCGCCGAGCAGGTCGTGCAGGGCATCCATACGATCATCATCGACCGCGTGAGAGAGATCGTCCACCCCGACGGAGAAGAGCTCAAGGCAGATTCGAGCTTTGCGGTGGGCTTTCTGGTCTCGGGCATCATGGGCTTTGTGATGGCGGTCGGCTTTGCCCGGGAGGGCGGCGAGGAGATAGACCTCGAGCAGCTGGGGGACAGCGCGTGCGCGTACCTGAGGGCGGTCGCCATGCAGACGGTGGAAACGGTCGCGCAAGTCGAGGGCGTCGATACATCCGAGCTGCTCGAACGCGTCTCCAAGGAGGCCGATGCCTATCGCGCATCGCGTGCGACGAGTCCCGACGTGGTGAAAGACGCCTAGGGTTTCTCTTGCGGGGCGCCTGTCGCGCATCGCGCGGTGAGTCCCGCGATGCGGTCATAACCTGCATTCATGTGAGCCGGGTTTATAGATATTCCTCCAGCTGTTAACATAGACAACCTGTGGGTAAAGAGACAAAAGCGCCGCCGACGGGCGGGCGTTTTGATTTCGATGAACTCATGTAAGGAAACGAGCATGTTAGATAGATTTACCGATCGAGCGCGCAAGGTCATGTCGATGGCCAAACAGGAGGCGCTCGACCTGCATACCAACAAGGTGGGTACCGAGCATCTGCTTCTGGCGCTTGCCAAGGAGGATGAGGGCATTGCCGCCGAGGCGCTGCGTTCGCTCGACATCTCCTACGATGACATCATGGATACTCTCAAAGAGGTCCAGACCACGGTTCCCGAGCCCAGTGAGGAGACCGAGGCGGCCAAGCTCGCCTTTACGCCGCTCGTCATTAGCGTGATGGAGCGTTCATTCCGCGTGGCGCGTGAGAACAACCAGACCTACGTGTCGACCGAGCACCTGCTCATCGGTATCGTCGAAGAGGGCAACGGCATGGCCATGGACATCCTCATGCGCCTGGGTGTGTCGTCCGCCTCCATCAAAAAGGCTATCGAGAAACTCACCGCCAAGGACCAGGACAAGAAGCGTCCGCTCGCCGGCGCCGGTGCTGGTCGTCCCGGTGCGGGCCTGCCGTTCTTTAGCGGCTCGGATGCCTCTCAGCAAAAGGGGAGCGGCACCGACACGCTCAAGCAGTTCGCCACCAACCTCACTCAAAAGGCGCGCGACGGCGAGCTCGATCCCGTGATTGGCCGCGAAAAGGAAGTCCAGCGCATGATGGAGATCCTTTCGCGCCGCACCAAGAACAACCCGCTTATCCTGGGCGATCCCGGCGTGGGCAAAACGGCCATCGTCGAGGGCCTGGCGCAGCAGATCGCTGCCGGCAACGTGCCCGAGAACCTCATGAACCAGAACATCTGGACGCTCGACCTGCCGGGCCTCGTTGCGGGCGCCAAGTATCGCGGTGAGTTTGAGGAGCGCCTCAAGAACGTGATCCAGGAGGCCACCGAGGCTGACGACGTCATCCTGTTTATTGACGAGATGCACACCATCATCGGTGCCGGTTCTGCCGAGGGCTCCATCGACGCGAGCTCCATGCTCAAGCCCGTGCTTGCACGCGGTGCCTTCCAGATTATTGGCGCCACCACGGCCGAGGAATTCCGCAAGTACCTCACCAAAGACCCAGCCTTCGAGCGTCGCTTCCAGACTATCGATGTCGAGGAGCCGAGCGTCGAGGACACCGTCAAGATCCTGACCGCGCTTAAGCCGCGCTACGAGGAGCACCACCATGTGCGCTACACGCAGGGCGCTATCGAGGCTGCCGCGAACCTTTCCAACCGCTACATCCAGGATCGCTTCCTGCCCGATAAGGCCATCGACCTCATCGACGAGGCCGGTGCCCGCGCTCGCATCGCCGCGAATCGTGCGCCCGAGCCGGTGCGCGAGGCCGAGCATCGCATAGAGGAGCTCAAGGCCGCCGCGCAGGAGGCCACCGAGAGCGACGACATGAACAAGGCCGCCGAGATCACCGAGCAGCAGAAGGCCGCCGAGATTGAGCTCGCCGAGGCCAAGGCCGCCTGGACCGCCGAGCTCGACGCCAGCCCGCTCACCATCGATGTCTCCCAGATTGCCGACATCGTGTCCGTGACCTCGGGCGTGCCGGTGTCCTCGCTCACCGAGAGCGAGAGCCGCCGCCTGCTGCAGGCCGAAAGCGTGCTCAAGACGCGCATCATCGGTCAGGACGAGGCCGTCGAGGCCGTTGCCAAGGCCGTGCGCCGCAGCCGCTCGCCGCTCAAGGACCCGCGTCGCCCCGGCGGCAGCTTTATCTTCCTGGGCCCCACCGGCACGGGCAAAACCGAGCTCGCCAAGACGCTCGCCGAGTATCTCTTTGGCAGCAAGGACGCGCTCATCAGCTTCGATATGTCGGAGTTTGGCAGTGAGTTCGAGGTCTCCAAGCTCATCGGTAGCCCCCCGGGCTATGTGGGCCACGACGAGGGCGGCCAGCTCACCAAGGCCGTTCGTCGCCATCCGTACTCGGTCGTGCTGTTCGACGAGATCGAGAAGGCGCACCCCGATATCTTCAACATCTTGCTGCAGGTGCTGGAGGAGGGTCGTCTGACCGATAGCCAGGGCAAGACGGTTGACTTCCGCAACACCGTGATCATCATGACGTCCAACGTGGGCGCCCGTGAGATTGCGCAGGATGCGAGCGTGGGCTTTGGCACCACCGGCGAGCAGGGTCTCACGTCGAGTGAGATCCGTGGCCGTGCGATGGGCGAGCTCAAGCGCCTGTTCCGCCCCGAGCTGCTCAACCGTATCGACGACATTGTGGTGTTCCAGAAGCTCTCGGGCGAGAATCTCACCAAGATCGCGCACCTGCTGGTGGACGACCTGCGTCAGCGTTTGATTGCCAACGGCATGAACATCAAGCTCACCGACGCGGCCTATGACAAGATCGTGGCCGAGGGCACCGACCTCACCAACGGTGCGCGTCCGCTGCGCCGTGCTATTCAAAAACTCATCGAGGACCCGCTGTCCGAGGAGCTTCTGGCCGGCGAGTGGGGCGAGGGCGATACCGTCCTGTGCGACGTGGCCGATGGCAAGTTTGTCTTTAGCCACGGCACGGGCGAGATCCCGGCGCCGCGTCCGGCGGGTGCGCTCGGGGGCGATACCGCTCCGGCGGCGCCGCACACCGGAAACGCCGCGCCTGTGAGCAGCGGCGTGAGCTCGGGCCCCGGTGGCATGATGCAAGCCGGCTCTGGCGCGCTGTAGGGCGTGGCGACAATTTGATACGCGCAATCGAGGCGCTCCGGAAAGGGCGCCTCGATTTGTAGAGCTGCGGAAGTTGTGACCGTTACGCTATGCGGTCCACCGTTAGCCGATGATGCGAGGGCGCTCGGCGTTTTCGACTGGTTTATGCACGCAAAGTCTGGGAATATACAAGTCGCATGTCTTACTGTCTAACCAGTTGCGCCAAGGAGGCACCATGGACTACAAGATTACCGGTTACGAGCCCGCCCAGCTGTTCCATTTCTTTGAGGAGGTCAGCGCGATCCCCCGTGGGTCTGGCAACGAGAAGGGCATCAGCGATTTCCTGGTCGCGTTTGCCAAGGAGCGCGGTCTCGATGTGTATCAGGATGAGGTCTACAACGTCATCATTCGCAAGCCCGCATCTGCCGGCGCCGAGAATGCCCCGACCGTGATGCTGCAGGGCCACATCGACATGGTGTGCGACAAGTTGGGCTCCGTTGAGCACGACTTTACGACTGATGGTATCGACCTGGTCGTCAAGGACGGCGTCCTCACCGCTAACGGCACCACTCTGGGCGCCGACAACGGTATTGCCGTCGCTCTGATGCTCACTGTTCTCGATGACGATTCGATCGTTCACCCCGCCCTCGAGTGCGTATTCACCACCGACGAGGAGACTGGCCTGGTCGGCGCCGAGACGCTCGACAAGTCCCAGATTAGCGCCCGCACCATGATTAACCTTGACTCCGAGGAAGAGGGCGTTGCTACCGTCAGCTGCGCCGGCGGTGTCGTCGTTACCTACACCTGCCCGATCGCGCGCGAGCACAAGACCGGTAGCACCCTCACGCTCGACATCTCCGGCCTGCTGGGCGGCCACTCCGGCAGCGATATCAACCTGGAGCGCGGCAACGGCAACCTCATCATGGCCCGCATCATCGACCGCCTGATGGTCGCTGGCGAGCCCGCCATCGTTAGCTTTAACGGCGGCACCAAGGACAACGCCATCAACCGTGAGTGCAAGGCTGTTCTGGTCTACGCCGACCACGCTGCCGCCGAGGCCGCGGCCCAGATCGCAAAGGGCATCATCGCCGACGTTACTGCCGAGCTCGAGGTCTTCGACCCCGGCTTTACCTGCACCGTCGAGATTGCCGACGACGCCGAGGTCGAGGCCATGGACCAGAAGTCCGCGCTTGCCCTCATCCGCGCCCTGCGTCTTGCCCCTAACGGCGTGATTCGCCGCAACGTCGCCACCGACGGCTCCGTCGAGGTTTCCTCCAACATCGGTGTGGTTGCCACTTCTGACGACGAGGTCAAGATCATGCTGTCCCCGCGCTCCTCGATCACCTCGCTGCAGAACGAGTTCAAGGACCGTCTGCAGACGCTGGCCGATGTCCTGGGCTTCGACGCCAAGTTTGAGTTTGAGTATCCCGGCTGGAGCTATGCCGAGCATTCGCCGGTCCGCGAAGTCTTTGTCGAGAGCTATCGAGAGCTCTTTGGCTCCGAGCTGCGCATCGAGTCCATTCACGCCGGCCTTGAGTGCGGCCTGTTTGCCGAGGCCCTGCACGGCCTGGACGCCATCGCCGTGGGTCCGACGCTCTCCGATGTCCACACCCCGGACGAGAGCATGGAGCTCGCTTCTGCCGAGCGCTTCTACGAGCTGCTCATCGACGTCCTCAAGCGCCTTGCCGCGTAAAGGTTGCGCTAGCAGCAGTCCGAGTCACGTGCTAGCGGATTGCAAATGACATTACGAGAGGGGGCATTCGAGCGTTTGCGACGGGTGCCCCCCCCCTCTTTTGTTTGATAATTGCGAAATTACGGTCACCTAGTCCATTTCTGCCCTGATGAGGTCGAGGGTGCGCTGGCAGTTTTCGCGGACGGGGCCGAGCATATGCTCGCGCAGGTCCGCCATGCCGGGCAGGTCGGCGTATTCGTCCATGACCTCTTCCATGCAAATGGGTACCTCGTAGGCGAGGTCCATCATGGTCGCAAAGCAAAACTTCTCGGATAGCCCGGCATCGGTAAGCGCCGCCTCCAGCGCGGGATCGCCCATACCGTGGTATCGGCGGATAGCGCCTGGACCGATTCGCCCCACACGATTTTCGCCGCCAACGCTCATGGCGAGGCGCGCTTTTCGCCGCATACGTTCGTATGCTAAGCCCGATGCGACATCGTACATGGGTGCGAGCGCCGCGTTTGTGCCTTTGCCTAGGATGAGCGAGTAGTTTTTAGCGTGTGCGTCAGGCGCTCCGATAATGGCGTTATAGAACAACATATAGGTAAAAAGCACAAGATTCATGTGGTGGGGGACTGTGTTAATCAGTCGTTCTTGGATGTCTCGTGTAGTTGGTCCTCCGTCGGCGGTGTATTTCTGGGTTGGCAATACACCGAGTGCCTGGCAAAAGTCCTCCTGATGCAGCCTTTCGATATTTCCGCTGCTATTGACCATTCTGTCGTACCGTTCAACGACGAGCGCAGCTTCGTCTTCAAATGTGCAATAGGAGACGTTGGCAGTTGGAATGCCAACACGCCGAGCTGTTTTCATGCAGACGAATTCGTTTAAGGCCTGATGTTTGAACCCAACGACACCATTTTTGAAGATATGGGTAGTGGGGGATGACCCTAGACATTCGCACCATTGTCCATCATGCCAAGCTAGTGCAAATTTGCCTTGGTTGCCGCCCAGGGACCAGCTTTCGTTGGAGCCCATCCATGTCTCTCTTTCGTCATCGCGAATTGCTTTGAGCTTGTGAGCGATTTGAGAATTGGTAAGCGGGCGGTATGCTGAGACCCTGCCGTGGGCGGCATCTAATTGATCGGCTCGACAAAACTGAACGGCCCCCGCGCAGTCAAGACCGATATGGCACAAGAGGGCGACGGGGTTGTTGGATGCAACGTCATGCTCGGCGGCAATAGCGCGACGCTGCTCTTGGCTGTCGGGCAAAAGGCCAAATAGGAACGGACGGACGATGTTATGGCCATATGTGCGATTGGAAAGCGGCATTGTTAACGATAGCGGTGCTCCGCGATAGGTTGGGGCGTATACAAAGCTGCAGAGTCCATGCTCGTCTTGCCGGAGAGTGCCGGCGATTTCGCCACAAATGAGGGTCGCAAGCTCCATTTCTGCCATTTATTTCACAACCTTACAGCCAAAGGAGAGGTCTGAAGTGCCGGAAAGGCCTTGCTCGGCTGCGATTTGGGCCAGCAAGGCACCATAGAAAGCTGGCGTTCCTTGTCGAGCGGGTCGTCTGCCTACGCTTGGCTTTGGCAGGGCATTCGAGTTCGCGATAGGGAGGTCCGCTATCGTCATCGGATGTTCGGAGGGCGATGCGATGGAGTCGTTATCGCTTTGCGCAAAGAGACCTATGCCGAGTGCGTTAAAGACGGTCAACAGCTTGTCGAGCCGAATGCCCGTGGCATCTCCCAGCTCGAGCGATGCGAGCAGGCGCTCCGAAACACCGGCCTTATTAGCGAGGGCGGCACGGGTGAGACCCTGAGCCTCGCGTGCCTGGCGCACGTAGATGCCAGCTTGGCGCGGTGTGGTGATGGGAAGGGTATCCACGGCGATCTCCTAACGTGCAGACTTTTGCATCATAGTATGACATGCAAAAGTCTGCATGAAAAGGCCTCATGCAAAACTCTGCATGAGGCCTCATCCGGACGTTTAGTTTTGAAGGGTGTTTTACAGCGCCAAAATCCCCAGATGCTCCAGCAAAATCTTGAGGCCGATGAGGACGAGCACGACGCCACCCACGATGGTGGCGGGCTTTTCGTAGCGCGCGCCAAAGGTGTGGCCGATCGCTACGCCGGCAACGGAGAAGACAAAGGTCGTGATGCCAATGAGCGACACGGCGGGAACGATATCGACCGAGAGCGCGGCAAACGAGATGCCCACGGCAAGCGCGTCAATCGAGGTGGCGATGGCAAGGATTAGATATTCGCCCAGGTCGATCTTTTCGGCATCCTTGCCGTCGCCTTCGTTCTCGTCCTCAGTAAAGGCCTCCCACAGCATTTTGCCGCCGATAAAGGCCAAAAGGATAAAGGCGATCCAATGGTCGATGGGTCCGATGATGCTCATGAATTGACTGCCGAGCGCCCATCCGATTACGGGCATGCCGGCCTGGAAGCCGCCAAAGAACAGGCCGAGCACTACGGCGACCTTAAGGTTGATTTTCTTCATGCCAAGGCCCTTGCAGATGGATACGGCAAAGGCGTCCATCGAAAGGCCGATAGCGAGCAATACGAGCTCTGCGAGTCCCATAGTCTGGCTCCCTTTCTGCGGGCGGGCCCGCGTGTACCTCTTGGGGGAGTAACAAAAAAGACCCGTGGCGTACGCGTTGTGCGCACAGCCACGAGTCTCGTTCATTAAGGCAAGCCAGACCGCATCGGCCAGTATGTTGACTTGCCGCGCCACCGGAGGCGAACCCGGTCACGCGACTACTCCCTCATTTATGCGAATCCCGATGCTACCACATAAGCAGCTCATTTGGATTGGGGCTCTCAGCTGTGTTCGCTCATTCTGTAAGCATCGGATTTTGCGGGCGTCACAGGGGCAAACCGTGAGAAACTTATTGACGTTTATGGAGCGTATACGATGGGAGCGATGCCTTGGATAAGAACGAGCTGCAAAAGCGTATGGAACAGGCCATTCGCCTGACGGCACCTGGCCAGCCGATCCGCACCGCCCTCGACATGATCATTGCCGGTCACCTGGGTGCCCTTATCTGCGTCGGCGACACCGAAAACGTGCTCGCTGCCGGTAACGACGGCTTCCCGCTCAACATTTCGTTTACCTCGAACCGCCTGTTCGAGCTTTCCAAGATGGACGGTGCCATCGTTATCGATGGCGACCTCACCCAGATCCTGCGCGCCAACTTCCACCTCAATCCCGATCCCTCGCTTGCCACGAGTGAGACGGGCATGCGTCACCGTACTGCCGCTCGCATGTCGGTGCTCACCGACGCCATCGTGATCTCGGTTTCGGCTCGTCGCGCCGTCGTTAACGTGTACGTTCACGGCAAGAGCTACGAGATCCAGCCCGTCACCACCATCATGAGCTCGGTCAACCAGCTCGTCGCCACGCTCCAGACTACCCGTCAGTCGCTCGACCGCTCCCTGCTGCGCCTGACGGCCCTCGAGCTCGACGACTACGTCACGCTCGCCGACATTACCGGTATTTTCTCGAGCTTCGAGATCATGCAGCAGGCAAAGACCGAGCTTAAGGATTGCATTGTCAAGCTGGGCAACCAGGGCAAGCTCGTGCAGATGCAGCTCGAGCAGCTCGCGGGCTCCAGCATGGATACCGAATACGACTTGATGATCCGCGACTACGCAAGCGATTCCTCCGAGGCAAACGCCGAGAAGATCCGCGCCGAGCTGAGCCGCATGACGCCTAAGGACCTGTCCGACCCGCAGCACGTGGCGGCAGTTCTGGGTTACGACGACCTGGACGAGGACTCCGTCATGACGCCGCTGGGCCTGCGCACGCTTTCGCGCGTGTCCGTCGTGCGCGACGGCGTGGCCGAGAAGATCGTCGACGAGTACGGCTCGCTGCAGGAGCTCATGGACGACATCAGCGAGGATCCGGAGCGCTTGGGCGACTTTGGCGTCAACAACCCTGCCATTCTTGCGGACTCGCTGTACCGCATGAAGGGCACCAAACAGGGGAACGCATAATGGCGCCCGTATGCGCCGTGGTCGTTGCCGGCGGCAGCGGCCAGCGCTTTGGAAATCCCGGCGGCAAGCAGCTCGTTAACGTGGCGGGCCGTCCGCTCATGAGCTGGTCCATCCGCGCGTTCGATCGTAGCGACAAGGTCGGCCATATCGTCGTGGTTTGCCCTGCCGAGCGCCGTGCCGAGATGCGCCGCTTGGCTATCGACCCGTTTGACTATGACACGCCCATCAGCTTTGCCGATGCCGGCGATACTCGTCAGGATTCCACCCGCGCCGGCGTGCACGCGGTGCCGGCGGGTTTCGAATATGTCGCTATCCACGACGGCGCCCGTCCGCTCATTACGACCGAGGCCATCGACCACGCTATCGACGTGCTCGTGAGCGACCGCTCGCTCGACGGTGTCGTGTGCGGCCAGCCCGCGATCGACACGCTCAAGATCGTCGATGGCGACAATATCGTCGAGACGCCGCCGCGTGAGCTCTACTGGGCAGCGCAGACGCCGCAGATCTTTAGCGTCGATGCTATGAAGCGCGCCCATGCTGCAGCCATTGCCGAGGGCTTTATCGGCACCGATGATTCGTCGCTGGTCGAGCGCATGGGTGGGCGCGTCCGCTGCGTCCAGAGCCCGCGCGATAACCTTAAGGTGACGGTGCCCGAGGACCTGCGTCCCGTAACCGCGATTCTGCTTGGCCTCATGGCCGAGGGAGAGGACCTTCCCCATGTTCAGTAACCTGCGCATTGGCCATGGCTACGACGTCCACCGTCTGGTGGAGGGGCGTCGATGTATCATCGGCGGTGTCGACATTCCCTACGAGCGCGGCCTGCTGGGCCACTCGGATGCCGATGTGCTCGCGCACGCCTTGGCCGACGCCATTCTGGGCGCCTGCCGCGGGGGAGACATCGGCAAGCTATTCCCCGATACCGACCCCGCCTATGAGGGTGCCGATTCGATGGTGCTGCTCGCTCGCGTGATGGACTATGCGCGCGAGCTGGGCTTTGAGTTTGTCGATGCCGATTGCACCATTGCCTGCCAGCAGCCTAAGATCACCCCACACCGCGATGCCATGCGTGCCAACCTTGCCCATGCCTTGGGCGTTGACGTCGAAAACGTGGGCGTCGCCGCCACTACGACCGAAAAGCTCGGTTGGGAAGGCCAGGGCGAGGGAATCGGCGCCTGGGCCGTCTGCCTGCTACAGAAAACCGTTAAGGAGTAACGAATGCGTATCTACAACAGCGCTACCCATAAAAAGGAAGAGTTCCAGCCCATCGAGTCCGGCAAGGTCCGCATGTACGTGTGCGGCCCCACGGTCTACGACAACATCCACATCGGCAACGCCCGTACGTTCATCAGCTTTGACGTGATTCGCCGCTGGCTCATCGCGAGCGGTTACGAGGTCACGTTCGCCCAGAACCTCACCGATGTCGACGACAAGATCATCAAGCGCGCCAACGAGCAGGGCCGTACGGCCGCCGAGGTCGCGACGGAGTTCTCCGACAAGTTCATCGGCGTCATGCGCGCCGCCAACGTGCTCGATCCCGATGTGCGCCCCCGCGCCACCAAGGAGATCGGCCCCATGATCGCCATGATCAAGACGCTTATCGAGCAGGGCCACGCTTACGCAGCCGATAACGGCGATGTGTACTTTGCCGTGCGCAGCGATCCCAGCTATGGTCAGGTCTCGGGCCGCAACATCGACGACCTTATGGTTGGCGCACGCATCGAGGAGAACGAGGACAAGAACGACCCGCTCGACTTTGCCCTGTGGAAGGCCGCCAAGCCCGGCGAGCCCAGCTGGCCGAGCCCCTGGGGCGAGGGCCGTCCCGGTTGGCACACCGAGTGCGCCGCCATGGTGCATCGCTACCTGGGCACTCCGATCGACATCCACGGCGGCGGCTCCGACCTTGCCTTCCCGCATCACGAGAACGAGTGCGCTCAGGCCACCTGCGCCTGGCACCAGGGCTTCTCCAACACCTGGATGCACACGGGCATGCTGCTGGTAGACGGCGAGAAGATGTCCAAGTCGCTCGGCAACTTCTTTACGCTGGCCGAGGTCCTCGAGCAGCACTCCGCCGCCGCCCTGCGCCTGCTGATGCTGCAGACGAGCTATCGCTCGCCGCTCGACTTTTCTTGGGAGCGCCTGGAGGGTGCCGAGAACTCGCTCACGCGTATCGCCGGTACGGTCGAGAACCTGCGCTGGGCCGCGAACCATGCGACGGCCGATGCCGATGAGGCAGCATCCGAGGCGTTTGCCGCCAAGGCCGCCGAGACCCGTGCCACCTTTAAGGAGTGCATGGACGACGACTTTAACACCGCCGGTGCCATGGGTGCTGTCTTTGGCTTTGTGACCGAGTGCAACCAGTACCTGGAGCAGGCGGGCGATGCTGCCGACAAGGCCGCAGTCCTGGCTGCCGCCGATACGCTGGCCGAGCTGCTCGATACGTTTGGCGTTGAGCTTCCCGAGCCCAAGGTCGAGCTGCCGCTGGGTCTGCTGGGCGTTGCCGCCGGTCTGGTTGCCTATACGGGCGACGACGTGGACGAGGCTGCTGCCAAGATTCTCGAGGCCCGCGCCGAGGCCCGTGCCGCCAAGAACTGGGATCTGGCCGACGCCATCCGCGACCAGCTCAAGGACCTGGGCCTCACCATTGAGGATACGGCCGCGGGCACTCGTATTAAGAGTCTCTAGTATTTGTCGACCGTTCGAGGTGCGGCAGATTGCCTTGAAAGAGGAGGGCATAGACCTGGTGGTCATGCCCGACGATTGAAAGGCAAGGTGCCGTGGCTCGGACGGTCGATTCTTGTTCGTTATCTATTTAAGGAGGCCGTCCTATGGCCGACAATCGCAAGCGTGCGCCTCGTGGCGGCAAGCAGGCTGCTTCTGGCTCGCGTCCGATTCGCCGCAATGATCGCGCTGCCGCTCCCAAGGGCCAGCGCGATCGCACCCAGGCCGCACGTCCGCAGCGCGATCGCAACCGCGACGCTGTCCAGGCTCCCAAGGGCGAGTTTATCGAAGGTCGTCGTGCTGCCGCCGAGGCGCTACGCACTGGTTTTCCCATCAAGTGCGCGCTCATTGCCGAGGGCGGGGAGCGCGATGCCGCCTTGTCGCGCCTGGTCGATGACCTCAACGCCGCGGGCGTCCGCATTAAGTTCGTTCCACGCGCGCAGCTCGATGCGCTGTCGAGCCATGGCGCTCACCAGGGCATTGCGCTCGAGGTTGGCAACTTCCCCTATGCCGATGTCGCCGACATCCTCGACCGCGCGGGCGACGGTCCGGCGCTCGTCATCGTGCTCGACCATGTGACCGACGATGGCAACTTTGGTGCGATCGTGCGCTCTGCCGAGGTCGTGGGCGCGGCAGGCGCCATCATTGCCAACAAGCGCGCCGCCGGTGTGACCGTCGGCAGCTATAAGACTTCTGCCGGCGCCGTCATGCATCTGCCTATCGCGCAGGTGCCCAACATCGCCCGTGCGCTCGACGATCTTAAGGCCGCTGGCTTTTGGGTGGGCGGTGCCTCCGAGCACGCCGAAGGCAGTTGCTGGGATGCTCCCTTCGAGGGCCGCGTGGCGCTCGTCATGGGCTCCGAGGGCGACGGCATCTCGCGCCTGGTGCTCGAGAAATGCGACTTTTTGACCAAGCTTCCCCAGCGCGGCATGACCGAGAGCCTCAATGTTGCCCAGGCGACCACGGCGCTGTGCTTTGAGTGGCTGCGCCGCAACGCTGGCGAGCTCATGGGGGAGGAGTAGCGCATGTCCAAAAAGAACCGTGCCAAGTCCAAGGCCAAGCGCTTTGGCGAGGGCTCGGCCAAGCCGATTGTTTCGGCCGCGACCTATGGCGTGGGCGGCAATGCGTTTGCGCAGGCCATCGCCGACCCGGTCTCGACGGTGCACTCCAACAAGCCCGAGCTGCTGGTGGTCGACGGCTACAACGTGATCCACTGCACGCCGCGCTACGAAAAGCTCGTGTACGACCATTCCGACGATCCGTATTCCAGCGACGTTCACGATATGGCGCGCACCGCCCTCATCAACGACGTCGCCGCCTTTGCCCAGGGCCGTTACGAGGCCGTAATCGTGTTTGACGGCGCGGGCAATATCTCCAGCGAGCGCCCCAACCTACCGGCCCGCGGCGTGCGCATTGAGTTTTCGCCGACGGGTGTTTCGGCCGATACCGTGGTGCAGAAGCTCTGCATCGAGGCACGTGAGGAAGGTCGCGCGTGCTCCGTGGTATCGAGCGACGGCACGATCCAGGCCGTCGTCATGGGCAAGGGCGTTACGCGCATCTCGAGCCGTATGCTGGTAGACGAGATTAAACAGATCGATAACGACGTTCACGAGGCAGAGGAAGCTCCGCAGATCAAGATGACTCTGGGCAGTCGCCTGAGCCCCGATGCCCTGGCCAAGCTCAAGGCCCTGCGCGGGAGGTAGGGAAGTTGGCGGGGCAATGCTGCCTCGCTAACTCCATTCAGCGATGTCGATCATTCTTTCGAGGCGCCACGTTAGCGCCTCTTTTAGATATGGCAGCCTTGCCGTGAGCGCGTCGTTTCTGGAAAGAATCTCGATTGCCTCGTCAACGAAGCCTTCGAGTTTGTCGCCGTCAAACCAGCCCATGTCCTCGACGAGCAACATTTGTTTGGCGGGGCTTGAATGAAATTGTGCGCTGGTAAAACTGTGCTCTCCCGCCCTAAGCTCCTCTAGTGATATGTTGCACCAGAGCGATGAGCCCGAATCGAAGATGGGGGCAGGTCTGCAAGCTTGCGTGTTTACGTTTCGCACGAGGCCGAAGTTGCGCCAATGACGATCGTAGTTGGCAATGATGTCGTCACATACGATCATGCGGTCAAGGGCATCCTTGACGCCTGTCACCCCGAGCTCCTCGCAGTTTGCTACATATCGCTCGTAGTCGGTTAGCCGTTCATCTGCGTTTGCGTGCTGGTTTACATAGAACGCAGGGACATACTCTTCTTCATCAGTTAAGAAGACATCGCATGTGCTCAGGGCGGAAGTGCCCGTGCCCTCGAGCGAGTAAGGCACATAATCGCAGGCGTTTAGGATGCGACGGTGGAGCGCGGTCGCCACCAGCTCGTTATAAGGTTCCTGGTCCAGGTGCGCTCCTGCCTTATGCAGAATTCGACGTTCGCCCTCGCACGTCCAGTACTTTTGAAGATTGCCGTCCGAGGTGTTATCGGGCTTTGCGACAGCCGCTTTTCCCTCTGGGGCAAAGGGTGCAATGGACAGCGAGACGTCATCAAAGGCGTTATTGAAGAAGTTGATATCCTCCCAGGTGAGACCGGAACCTTGGGGCCTAATCCAATACTGGTCGGATAAGGAGAGGCCGAGATTTCGCTGGACGAGTTCATCGGGAACATCGACTGCGGCTTCTGCAAGCAGGGAGGCTAGCCCAATGCGTGCGAGCGGGATACCGCGGCCGCGCCACCAGATGCGGAAGGAGTCTAGCGATATGGGGCTATTAGGGCCAAATACTCCAATAGGGGCGTGGGCGTAATCGATGTCGGCACCGATGTGGGTAAAGTCTTTTCGCGATGTACTGTAGACCAGCTGAGCGACTTCGTACGTGCGGTTCATGAGGGTGAACGCGATCTCGCTCTTACCGTGGCCGCGGCGGGGACGTCCCCCCGTTTTGGTCACAGAGCGGAGTCGCGTGTTGACGCTGTCTTTGTCGATGAGCCATACACCAGAAGCCTTGCGGGCCTCAAGTGCTCCGTTTTTTATGAGCTCCTGCACCCTGCGCGGAGTGATGCCGAGCAGCTCGGCGGCTTCTTTGGTAGTAAGCATCGCGAAACCCTTCGCCAGAACGAATAGTTTTATATATAGCAATTGTAATTAAAACTATTCGTTCTGGCGAATGGTTTTAAGATTGAGGGCGCACTGACAGAAATGAACGGGCCTGGTACGCGTTGTTGCTGGATTTTGCATATTTGTATAACGCCGTGCGGCCTGTTGCGCCCCGTCCGCAATTCCTTTATTCTTAACTCGCTTCGCGTGAAAGCGCCAAGTGTGCCAGTGTGGCGCAACGGTAGCGCAACTGATTTGTAATCAGTGGGTTGCAGGTTCGATTCCTGTCACTGGCTCCATGAGAGTTTCGGGCTCTGTTCCCTTGTGGGACAGGGCCCGTTTCTATTTATGTCGATAAGTCAGCGTGTTTGGCGCCAACCAAGCTTCAGGTTTGTCTCGATCCGTAACACGAGTGGGCTGAAGACCCTCCTTATAGTTACAGATCGAAACATTGCCAAGGGAAGGCCGATAACATCTCGATCCGTAACACGAAGAGGCTGAAAACCGTTCTTACTGTTACAGAATGAGACGTAAGCGGGGGTTTCTGCGAAACATCTCGATCTGTAACAGATAGGGGAGGAATAACCCTCTTACTGTTACAGGTCGAGACATAGGCCGGGGCGAGGTTGGTCATCGTCATCGAGCGTGGATTATCGGACACACGAGCGTGGAAAATCTTCCGCCTAGTGAATGAGCGTGGATAATCTGCCACTTTGGATTCGATGGCACGGCAAAGTGGGAGATTATCCACGCTCGATTTCAAACGGAAGAAAATCCACGCTCGATTTTGCCTGGGAAGAGCAATCTTCTGTCTGGGCAGCCCCGATCTCGACCTATATATAGGTGCAAATAAGCTGGTATCGAAGTTCGATACTGAAGGTGTACTCCACTACAGCAAAGTGTTACCTTGGGAAACGTCACCTCAGTATCCAAAACCACTGTCCTTCATATCCAAACTCAATAAAACCGCAGGTCACGGCTATATAGATACGCCCGGCACCGTGTATTTAGAGGTTTTCGTTGACAGCCCCCAAGGTGGCATCGTATTATCTTCTTCGTTCGCGGGGGCGACGGTCCAAAAGACCAAAGGACCTGCGGATACTTGAACGATTGGGAGTTTGCCCGAGTGGTTAATGGGGACGGGCTGTAAACCCGTTGGCTCTGCCTACATAGGTTCGAATCCTATAGCTCCCACCCGTCAAGTGCCTGTATAGCTCAGTCGGTAGAGCACTTCGTTGGTAACGAAGAGGTCACCAGTTCAAGTCTGGTTGCAGGCTCCATCCGGCGGTGTAGCTCAGTTGGTTAGAGCACACGGTTCATACCCGTGGCGTCACTGGTTCGAATCCAGTCACCGCTACCATAGGTAACACGGTGGCTTCTCAATAGTATGTTGAGAGGCCACTATGGTATAAAGGCAAAGTCCCGTCCGGGGACGACCTGTTAAGAGGAGGGCTTTATGGCCAAAGAGAAGTTTGAGCGCACTAAGCCGCATGTTAACATCGGCACCATTGGTCACGTCGACCACGGCAAGACCACGCTGACCGCTGCCATCACCAAGGTTCTCTCCGAGACCGAGGGCTGCAAGGCTGACTTCACTGCGTTCGAGAACATCGACAAGGCTCCCGAGGAGCGCGAGCGCGGCATTACGATTTCCGTCTCCCACGTTGAGTACGAGACCGCTGCCCGTCACTACGCTCACGTTGACTGCCCGGGCCACGCTGACTACGTCAAGAACATGATCTCCGGCGCTGCTCAGATGGACGGCGCTATCCTGGTCATCGCTGCTACCGACGGCCCCATGGCTCAGACCCGCGAGCACATCCTGCTCGCCCGTCAGGTCGGCGTTCCCTACATCGTCGTCTTCCTGAACAAGTGCGACATGGTCGACGATGACGAGCTCATCGACCTCGTCGAGATGGAGACCCGTGAGCTCCTCTCCGAGTACGATTTCCCCGGCGACGACATCCCCGTCATCCGTGGCTCCGCTCTGGGCGCTCTCGAGGGCGACGCCAAGTGGATGGACGCCATTCGCGAGCTCATGAAGGCCGTCGACGAGTACATCCCGACGCCTGCTCGTAACAACGACCTCCCGTTCCTGATGGCCGTTGAGGACGTTATGACCATCTCCGGCCGTGGTACCGTTGCTACTGGCCGTGTCGAGCGCGGTGAGCTCAAGCTCAACGAGCCCGTCGAGATCGTCGGCATCAAGGATACCCAGAACACCGTCGTTACCGGTATCGAGATGTTCCGTAAGTCCATGGACTTCTGCGAGGCTGGCGACAACGTCGGTCTGCTGCTCCGCGGCATCAAGCGTGAGGACATCGAGCGCGGCCAGGTTCTCTGCAAGCCCGGTTCGGTTACCCCGCACACCAAGTTCACCGGCGAGATCTACGTTCTGACCAAGGAGGAGGGCGGCCGTCACACCCCGTTCTTCGATGGTTATCGTCCTCAGTTCTACTTCCGTACCACCGACGTTACCGGTACGGTCAAGCTCCCCGAGGGCACCGAGATGGCTATGCCTGGTGACCACATCACCATCGAGGGCGACCTCATCCACCCGATCGCCATGGAGGAGGGCCTGCGCTTCGCTATCCGCGAGGGTGGCCACACCGTCGGTTCGGGCATCGTCTCCACGATCATTGAGTAAATTAGCTCTTTGATATAGCTGACTTAGAGAACCCGGCACTTATATGGGTGCCGGGTTCTTTTCTGCAATGGATATTGAGCCGTTGCTGGTGTCGAGAGGATCGATAATGGTCCTGGATGCACCGTCGATTAGCTCTCGATGGCTTCATTGATGTGTTCCAAATATGAATGGATCCACCGAGAACCAATTGACTCGAGGTTTTCATTGACAGCACTTACGTGGAGCTGATAAAGTAACAACTCGTGCCCGTACGGGGCGGAAATGAAAGGTTCAGGATACATGCGTACTCTAGTTACTCTTGCGTGCACTGAGTGCAAGCGCCGCAACTATACGACCACCAAGAACAAGTCGACCATGCCTGATCGTATGGAGATCAAGAAGTATTGCCCCTGGTGCCGTCACCACACGCTGCACAAAGAGACTCGCTAGTCTCTAGTCACATACGCCAGTAGTTCAATTGGTAGAGCATCGGTCTCCAAAACCGAGTGTTGAGGGTTCGAGTCCTTCCTGGCGTGCCAGTCATTATTCCGTAAGCTCCCACTTGGGGGCTTACGGTTTACTCATGTATAAGCGCATTGCGCGGAGGTAACCCAAATGGCCAACAAGAAGAACAAGAAGAAGGCTCAGCAGCCGGCACCTGCCAACAAAGCTGCCGCCAACTCCAAGGTTGAGGCCAAGAAGGCCGTTGCCAAGAAGAACGAGAAGGCTGCGAAGTCCAAGAAGAACGAGAAGCCTGGTTTCTTCGCCCGCACCAAGAAGTATTTCGCTTCGGTCAAGTCCGAGATGAAGCGTGTCACGTGGCCCGATAAGAAGGAGCTCGTGAACTACTCGGTTGTTGTTTGCGCTTCTCTGATCGTCGTCGGCGTCGTCATCGCTCTGCTCGATGCTGGCTTTGGCGAGGCTCTTGCTCTGTTCTCTGGATTGAGGGGCTAAACCATGTCTAAGCGTTGGTACGTCGTTCACACTTACTCTGGATACGAGAACCGCGTTAAGTCCGATCTTGAGCATCGCATCGAGACTATGGGCATGCAGGACCGTATCTTTGATATCGAGATTCCTATGGAGCGCGTCACCGAGATTAAAGAGGGTGGCAAGCGTGAGACCAAGGATTCCAAGATCTTCCCGGGTTATGTCCTGGTCCGCATGGAGATGGATGACGATGCTTGGACGTGTGTTCGTAACACGCCTGGCGTCACCGGTTTCCTAGGCGGCAACGGCAAGCCCGCTCCGCTTTCCCGCGACGAGTACAACAAGATGACTCGTCGTCCCGGTAAGGGCGATTCGCCCAAGCGCACCTCGGTTGATATTGAGGTCGGTACGTCCGTCCGCGTCACCGATGGCCCGCTTACCGACTTTGATGGCAAGGTCTCCGAGGTTAACACCGAGGCTGGCAAGCTCAAGGTCACGCTGATGATCTTTGGCCGCGAGACGCCGGTCGAGCTCGACTTTAACCAGGTCGCTGTCATCGCTTAAGTTTTCGTCCGTTCGCGCGAGCGTGCTTCTTCTGTGACTGCTCATCTCAGGAGTGCTTCTAACACGTGCGTGCTTACGATATAGCAAGTACTTCACACTCGTGATTCGAAAGGAATGACCATGGCTGAGAAGAAGGTTGCCAACGTCATTAAGCTCCAGATTCCTGCTGGTGCAGCAAACCCCGCTCCTCCCGTCGGCCCCGCCCTGGGCGCTGCTGGCGTGAACATCATGCAGTTCTGCCAGGCCTTTAACGCCGAGACGCAGGACAAGAAGGGTGACATCATCCCCGTTGAGATCTCTGTCTACGAGGACAAGTCCTTCTCCTTCATCACCAAGACCCCGCCGGCGGCTCACCTTATCAAGAAGGAGCTGAACCTCAAGTCTGGTTCCGCTAAGCCCCAGGCTGACAAGGTTGGTCAGCTCTCCCAGGAGCAGCTCACCAAGATCGCCGAGATCAAGATGCCGGACCTCAATGCCAACGACATTGACGCCGCCAAGAAGATCATCGCCGGTACCGCCCGTTCCATGGGCGTCACCATCGCTGAGTAGCGATTTCTTATGGTAACGGCGGGTGCTCCGACCGGGGCGCCCGTTAAATGTGTGCAATAGGGCACACGATACGATGTGGGAGGGCTCACGCCCGTTTAACCACAGGAGGTAATGCACATGGCTAAGCATGGTAAGAGCTATAACGCCGCTGCCGAGAAGATCGACCGCGCCACGCTCTACACCCCCCTTCAGGCTGCCAAGCTCATCAAGGAGCTCGACACCGCCAAGTTCGACGAGACCGTCGAGGCTCACTTCCGTCTGGGCATCGATACTCGTAAGGCTGACCAGAACATCCGTGGTTCCATCTCCATGCCCCACGGCACCGGCAAGACCGTTCGTGTTGCCGTCTTCGCCGAGGGCGAGAAGGCCCGTGAGGCTGAGGCTGCCGGCGCCGACATCATCGGTTCCGACGAGCTCGTCGCCCAGATCCAGAAGGGCGAGATCAACTTCGACGCCGCTATCGCTACGCCGAACATGATGGCCAAGGTTGGCCGCATCGGTAAGATCCTTGGTCCCCGTGGCCTCATGCCGAACCCCAAGCTCGGCACCGTGACCATGGACGTCGCCAAGATGGTCTCCGAGCTCAAGGCTGGCCGCGTTGAGTACCGCGCCGACCGCTACGGCATCTGCCACGTGCCCCTGGGCAAGAAGTCCTTCTCTGAGCAGCAGCTCGTCGAGAACTACGCTGCCCTGTACACCGAGATTCTGCGCGTCAAGCCCTCTTCTGCTAAGGGCAAGTACGTCAAGTCCATCTCCGTGTCTTCCACCATGGGCCCTGGCGTCAAGGTCGATCCCGCTGTCCAGCGTGACTTCCTGGCTGAGTAACTGCTAGTTACTGCCTGAGTACAGCAAGCATTGCTAAAGAAACCCGGTTCTGCCTTGTGCAGGACCGGGTTTCTTGCTATCGCGTCAAAAGCACCATAAAGGGGACAGTGTCCCCTTTATGGTGGTTACCAGGGTGTTCTGGCTGTTGAAGACTCGATGGCTTCGTGGCGTTTGAGCTCGCGGCGCATGGTTTGTGAGTTGAGCCAAGCTGCTTGCCAGCCGCGGATGGGGTAGTGCGTCTGGTCGAGCTCAAACTGCGTATAGCCGCAGGCGTTGATGATCGTCGTTCCACACACATGCTGACGCTCGCGCTGAAAATCGCAACCGTAGCTTTGGTGCACATGCCCGTGCACCATGTAGTCGGGATTCCAAGATTCGAGTGCTGTGTTAAAACACTCGAATCCTCGATGCGGCAGATCGTCCAGATCACCCATACCGGCGGCGGGTGCATGGGTAAGCAGAATGTCGCACCCGCCGACCATCCTAACCTTACGCGACAGCTTACGCATGCGCTTGGACATCTCGCGTTCGGTGTACATGTTGGCGCCGTCGCGATAACGCATGGACCCGCCAAGGCCCGCAATGCGAATCCCTCGGTACGTGTACACGCTGTCCTCTACGCAGATACATCCACCCGGTGCATGACGTGCGTAGCGGTCATCGTGATTGCCGCGCACGTAGATGAGCGGTTTGTTGATGACCGTAACCAAAAACTCAAGATAGTCCGGGTCCAGATCGCCGGCGGACAAAATCAGGTCGACGCCCTCAAAGCGTTCCTTGCGAAAGCACTCCCAAAGGCATCGTTCTTCGGTATCGGCTATGGCAAGGATTTTCATAGGGCAGGGACTTTCGGCTCATCGTCGAGCTGCGGAATGGTGCCTACCACGTTATCCGCCAGCCAATTCATCTCGACAATCTGCGTGCTCGGCAGCGGAGGGAAGCCTTCGATCTGTACCACGCCGTTCTGACTGTGGAGCTCGCCGCCAAAGGGGTTGATGGATCCCTCGACAATGCCGTTGCGGAGCAACTGCACGAGTTTGCGCGTCTGGTAGGGTAGGCCCGGAGCGTAACGGATGTCGATAACGCCGGAGCTCATGCCGTACCAGTAGTTGACGGCGCGCACTTGGTTGTCATCGCTGGTCTCGTCCCACGTGCCGTGCAGAAGGCTGCGAACGATGAGCTCGTAGTAACGGCCCCAGTTCCATACCGGCATGGCGATGCCGGTAACCTTGCCATCGACCAGGCGGTGGAGTCCGTAGGCCGTAGGGTCTTCGAGCGACTTTGACATGTCAGCGCCGGTCATGACGCTCACGCCTTCGCGGCACATGGCCTCGGCGAGACCGCCGGCGGGCACATCGCCCCAGGTGAGGATAATTTGCGCGCGGGGGTCGAGCAGCGAGGCACCGATGGCAAAGGCATTGATCTCGCTGAGCGCGCCGGATGCGAAGACCGACGCGTGGTAGCCGATGCGATGGTTGTCCGCCATGCTGGCGGCAAGGGCGCCCAGGAGGAACTTGGCCTCGTACATCTTGCCAAAGTACGAACGAACGCTTTGGTGGGGAAGGCCGATAGAGCAGTTAAGGAACCGAACCTGGGGATACTCAACGGCAGCTCTGAGCGTGTATTCCATCAGGCGGTGCGAGGTCGAGAAGATGACGCTGTCTCCATGTTTGACAGCCGTTTCCACGGCGGCGTAGAACACGTCCGGATCGTGACAGTCCTCGAACGCCTCGGTGCGCACGATACCGTCAAAGTGCTCATCGAGATACTGACGTCCTTGGTCGTGCAGACTGTCCCAGCTCGACGCCGCACAGGGGAACTCATGGATAAAGGCGATACGCAGGGGGTTGGCCGCCGAATAGACAGTCTTGCCCATAAAGAAGTTGAGCACGCCGGAGGTGGACTTGGCGGGCGACTCCTCCTCATCGACGCTCGGCGCTTCGACAAGATCGACCTTGTCCTCGTCGTTTTTGCCGGCAATGACCAGCTCGCGCCAAATCTTGCACAGGCGGTTTACGACGATATCCGTCGGCGTATCCAGCAGGCGGTCCTGGTTGTACACATTGAGGTAGACGAGCATGGCGTCGGTGGGCGTAATGTCCAGGTGGTCGCCGCCTGCGCGAAGGTAGGCGCGCTTAAAGAGCAGGAAGGTGTGGCGCAGGTAGTCGACCTTTTTCTGCGGCCATTTTTCGATAAGGTTCCGACCGAGCATCTTGGCGAGCGTCTCGTAGCTTCCCTCACGCGAGAACTCGATTTCGTATAGGGGGCAGACGCGCCAAAACGCGCAGAATTCACCGTACAGGCGGCTTTCGACGGAATCCCATGTGCCGGGGTAGAGACGGGTGACCCTGGCCGAAACCGTTGGAGCGTCCAGGAATTTGAGGACACTGACGCGTTTGTTGCCTTCCTGGACATAGAACCGATGCATGAACTCGGTGACGATGATGGGATCGCGATAGCCCTCGGTTACCTGGATGTCGTAGAGGTTGGACCACTTGCGGGCGAACTCAGTGTTAAACGGCAGCAGGGGCATAAAGTTGCATGAAAAGGCGGACTGACGGCCTTTGGTGACTGTGCCGACGACCATTTCGAGCGGAATATCCCTTAGGCCGACATTCTCTCGCTGACCTAAGGGGAGCTGGGCAACGAGGCTGTCGAGGTCCGTAAGGTACGGGTGCTCGCTTTGGCTGATGGCGCGACGGCGTCCCTGCTCGCCGCGCTTGCGTGCTTGACGATAGGCCTCTTCCATGATGTTGCTCCCTTAGTCGTTTAAACAACTATATGAACCATGGTACCACGAATGAAAACCACCACAAAGGTGCCTGTCCCTTTTTGGCGGGTTAGGCGATGATGGGGGCGATGGCACGGATGCAGGCGTCGGCTGCCGTGAAAGTAGTGCTGTCGTCGCTGACGATAAAGATGATCTTTCCTTTGATGCCAAAGTCGCCGATTTCGCTAAAGAGTACGTAGGGCTCCTTGTCAAAGCCCGAGATGGGAAGCACGGCGGCCTTGGTGGCGCTGGTCAGCTCGTCTGCCAGCACGTCAAGGGAAGCCCACTTGGACGTGTCCTTTACGGCAACGGGCACGGCCACGCGCCCAAAGGGCATCAAATGCACGAGTGTGTTCTTGGAAATGTTGGAGTTGGGCACAATGATGGTCTGTCCACAGGCATCCTCAATCGTTGTATGGCGCCAAGTGATGTCTTGGACCACGCCGGATACGCCGCCGACCTCGATATTGTCGCCGGGCTTGATGATGCCCATAAAGGTCACCTGCATGCCGCCGATAAGGTTTGACAGCGTGTCCTGAAAGCCGAGCGAAATGGCGATGCCGCCGACGCCAAGAGCGGCAACGAGGGCGTTTGCGTTAATGCCAAAGCAGTTGTCGAGGATAAAGCTGCCGCCGATCATCCAGATGACGGCGCGCGCGATGTTGATGAAGATACTCGATGCCGGAAGCGGGTTATCGTCTCGGTTAAGCAGATGGTTCAGGGTCTTGGATACGACCTTGGCGGCGACGGCGGTGCCTATCGCCAAGATGACGGCCCAGATGATGTTGTGGACCCACCGTTGCTCAAAGAAATGAAGAATCGGCTCAAACAATTCCATGTAGGGAAAACCTCCTAATGATCGTCCAACCATGATACCCACCAAGAAGCCCGTCCGATCACATCGGACGGGCTTCTGTGCTCGATATAAGGTTTACGCGGCGGGGCTGTAAGGCCCGGCGGTGTAGCTTAGCGTCGACGCTTCCAGATAATGCCGAGCATGATGACGATGATGCCGCCGATAAGGCACGCGCCAACTACTGCCAGCGTGCGGTCTCCCGTTGCGGCAAGCTTACCGGTCGTCTTCTTGGTGATGACCTTCGTGGTCGCCGTGTCCGTCTTAGACGAGGGCTTAGGCGTCGGGGCCGGTGAGGGCGTGGGGTCCACGGCTGCGGAGCCGAAGCCGATGGTGCCGGCGAGCCCGGCCATCTTGCTCTCCCAGCCGTTCTGCCCGATCAGCGCCCTTAGCGCTGACTCGCAGGTACCCCACTCGGTGTGCTTGGTGGCGTTTGCGAAGGTGGGGAAGTCGGTCGTGTTGGTAATGATGTAGTTGTTGGTGGCGACGGTATAGGTCTTGGTGGGATCGAACGTGCTGCCGTCTTTGGTGAGTGTGGCACTCACAATGCGCTTGCCTTCGGGCTGCGTCCAATCAATCGTCACGTTGATGCCGCCAAAGGAGAGAACGCTGCCAGAGTCATCGCGCCACTTGTACTTGTTTTGCGCCTCCTGCTCGGTGTGACCGGCCGCCACATAAGCCTGCTGAAGCTCGTAGCTGTCGTTGCAATCGTCGCTGATTTGTAGCGAGTGCTCGAGCGCTGCGAGGAAGTCCGCGCCGGTCATGGTCCAGGTCTCCACGGTGTTGCCGTAGGGCGAGATGGCGATGACGTTGCCGGCGGTCACGTTGCCCGCCGCGATGCCGCCGCGGATGCCGCCAGCGTTTTCGATAGCGAAGTCCGCGCCCGTCAGGGCAAGATAGGAGCCGCAAATCACGTGGCCGATGGTCTGGGCCTTGGTGGTGTCGCCCTCCTTGCTGGGGCGGAAATCGGTGGTGCGCACCATTTCCCAACCATGCGTGCCTGCGGCGTCCTCGCCGTAGAAATAGTTGGTGGTGGATGTGCCGAGCACCTTGTTCGATTCGTTTTCAAAGTCCTCGTCGAGCGGCTTGATCTTGTTGCGGACGGCTTCAAGACGGCTTTGGTAGTCGGAGCCCTTGTCGGGGTCTGCCAAAAGGTCGTTGACGTTCTTGGCGGTGTAGAGCTTCTCGTCGCTACCGTCTGCAGGGACCGTGACCGTGTCATCGTCGGTCGTCTCGGTGTCATTCGTGTTGTACTTGTACGGAATGGAAAGCAGCCCCACCTCGGCAAAGGCGCTGCCTGCCTCGACAACGTGGATCGTCTTGCCGTCGGCTCCCGTCACCTTCTCGTTAAGGTTGATGTGCTCGTGGCCTGCGATAAGGGCATCGACGCCACGGAGTCGCGTGGCAAAGGTCTTGGCGTCGAGCGTGTGCGCGATACACACAACAACATCGCAGCCCTCCTTGCGCAGCTGCTCTGCCTCGGTATTGATGGCGTTCGCGGCACTCGAGAAGCTGGTGCCCGCGACCAGGTCCGCGCGCAGCGAGGAACCTAGCGACTCATCCATGGCACCCACGACGCCGACCTTGATTTTGTAGTCGAATGTGGAGTGATCCTCGGTATCCTCCCAGGTGCGATCGAGCGTCTTCGTGATGCTCGAGCTCCATACGCCGCTCGTGGACTTCGCGTTCGCGCAGAGCATGGCGAAGGGCGTGCCGGTGGTGCTGTAGCCGGTCATGGTGCGGAGTTTGTCTGCGCCGTAGCTCCAGTCGTGGTTGCCCGGCGTGGTCGCGTCGTAGCCGTCTACATAGAAGGTGTCCATGAGCTCGGCGATGCTCTTGCCCTCGCTCATGGTGGCGAAGGACTGCCCGTGGAAGGTGTCGCCCGCATCGAGCAAAAGATCGGGGGCGCTGTTTTGGGCGCTATAGAGAACCGCCAGCCCATCAAAGCCCACAGTGCCGGTGCCCTTGCTTGCGTTGTAGCTGTACTTGTAGCTGCCGTGGATGTCGTTGGTGTGCATGACGGCCACGGAGCCGTCAATGGCGGCGGGCAGGTTCCCCGCGAAAGCGAGGCTTGGGATGCCTGCGAGCGCGCCGGCAAACAACGCGGCGGCTAACGCAAGGCGGGGGAGTCTTTTCATGGCAGTTTCCTTAGTCCTTAGCCAGAATGTCTGGTTGAATATCGGATTATCGACATAATATGCGAAAACCGCCGCAAGGGCGCCTGTCCCTTAGCGGCGGTTTTGACGTTTGCGCAGATAAAACCTGCCAAAATAAACCTGTCCCTTTTTGGCAGGTTTTAGCTCAGCAGCATGCGGTCGTTGGCGAGCTCGCCGCCCGAGACCTCCTCGAACTTCTGCAGCAGGTCGGCTACGGTGAGCGACTTCTTCTCATCGCCCGCCACGTCGTAGATCACGTGGCCTTCGTGCATCATGATCAGACGGTTGCCCAGACGGATAGCGTCGTTCATGTTATGCGTGACCATGAGCGTGGTGAGGTGGTTCTCGTCGACGATCTCCTCGGTCAGATTGAGCACCTTAGAGGCCGTCTTGGGGTCGAGGGCCGCGGTGTGCTCGTCGAGCAGCAGCAGGCGTGGCTTGGTGAGCGTGGCCATGAGCAGGGTGAGTGCCTGGCGCTGGCCGCCCGAGAGCAGGCCGACCTTGGCGTTGAGACGCGTGTCCAGACCAAGGTCCAGGCGCTTGAGCAGCTCAACGTACTCATCTTTCTCGGCCTTGGTGACGCCCCACGAAAGGCCGCGACGCTGGCCGCGACGCTTGGCGAGGGCCAGGTTCTCGGCGATTTGCATGTCGGCAGCGGTACCGCGCATGGGGTCCTGAAACACGCGGCCCAGGTACTTGGCGCGCTGCGACTCGCTCAGGCGCGAGATGTCGGTGCCGTCGAGCTCAATAACGCCCGAATCGAGCGGGTACACGCCGGCGATCATGTTGAGCAGCGTGGACTTGCCGGCGCCATTGCCGCCGATCACGGTTACAAAGTCGCCGTCATTCAGGGTGAGGTCGACGCCGGTGAGCGCGCGCTTCTCGGTGACGGTGCCCTTGTTAAAGGTCTTCTTGACGTGCGAGAGCTTAAGCATCTGCCTCATCCCCCTTCGTGTAGGAGCTGCGGAGCTTATAGCGCTCCCAAACCACGGGCACGCACAGGGCCACGGCGACGATCACAGCGGAGAGCAACTTCATGTCGTTGGCGTCCATGCCCAACTGCAGCACGATGGCGCGGATAAGGAAGTACACCACGGAGCCAAAGACGGCGGAGGCAAGACGGACGCTAAACTGCGTGAGGCCGCCGGGCAGCAGACGGCCGAGCACCTCACCGATAACAATGGCGGCAAGACCGATAACGATGGCACCGGTGCCCATACCAATGTCGGCATACTTCTGGCTCTGGCAGATAAGCGCGCCCGAAAGGCCGATGAGGGCGTTGGAGAGCACGAGGGCGATCATCTTGGTGGAGTTGGTGTTGACGCCCAGAGCGCGGATCATGTACTCGTTGTTGCCGGTGGCGCGCAGCGCCGAGCCGATCTCGGTGCCAAAGAACCAATACAGGATGGCAACGATAGCCACGGCGAGCAGGATGCCCAAGATGATGGCAACGGTGGACTGCGGCAGACCGGTCATATTGCTGACGGCCGAGAACACGGTGCCCTTGGCAAGAATTGGCGTATTGGACTTGCCCATGATGCGCAGGTTGATGGACCACAGGCTGATCTGGGTGAGGATTCCGGCGAGGATCGCGGGAATCTCGAAGACGGTGGCCAAAATGCCCGTGACGGCACCCGCGATGGCGCCGGCGCACATACCGGCCAGCACGGCGAGCAGCGGGTCGACGTTGTTATTGACGATGAGCACAGCGCAGACGCAGCCGCCGAGGGCAAAGCTGCCGTCGCAGGTCATATCGGGAATGTCGAGCAGGCGGAACGTGATAAACACGCCAAGCACCATAATGCCCCAGAGGACGCCCTGCGAAACGGCGCCCTGCAATGCAATGAGCATGCTTCATACCTCCTAGGATAGGGTGGACACGTGATTCACCATAATAGCGGTAACAATGCATAGAAGAGCTGCGGACAGACGTTTTGTTTTACCTGAAACAAGCAGGGCGGACGCCGGTCTACAGCGCCCGCCCCTGTGGCTCAGATATTGAATAACGCAGCTAAAGCGCGAGCACGGGCTCTAGACGCATGCCGCGTATAGCATTACGCGTCCAGAGCGGAAAGGTCGATGCCCAGGGCCTCGGCCATCTCGTCGTTCTTGACGACGACCAGGTCCTTGCTCGAGAGGTGCTTGATAGGCATGTCTTCGGGCTTGGCCTCGCCCTTCAGAATCTTGACGGCCATCTCGCCCGCGGCGTAGCCCAGATCCTCGTAATTGATGGAGAGGGTGAACAGGCCGCCGGCCATGCACATGCCCTCCTCGCCAGTCACGAAGGGAAGCTTGGTCTCCTTGCAGATCTGGCCCACCTGCGAGGCGCCCGCGGCGATGGTGTTGTCGGTGGGGGAGTACAGCGCGTCGACCTTGCCCACGGCAGACTCGACGACGGACTGAATCTCGTTGGAGCTCGAGACGGTGAAATCGGTGTACTCGAGGCCCAGCTTGTCGAGCTCCTTCTCGGCGGCCTTGATCTGGACGTCGGAGTTGGACTCGGCGGTGCAGTAGAGCAGGCCGACCTTTTTAACGTCGGGCAGGACCTTCTGCATCATCTCGAGCTGCTCGGCGACCGGGGTGAGGTCGGAAGCGCCCGTGACGTTGGTGCCCGGCTTGTCGTTGTCCTGGACCAGGCCGGAGGCGGCGTAGTCGGTGATGGCGCAGCCCACGATGGGGATATCGGCCGTGGCGCCGGCGGCAGCCTGCGCGGCGGGCGTGGCGATGGCATAAATCAGGTTGACGTTGTCGCCCACAAACTTGTCAGCAATGGACTTACACGTGGACTGGTCGTTCTGGGCGTTCTTCTGGTCGATCTTGACCTTAAGGCCGCTCTCCTTGATGGCCTTGACAAAGCCGTCGTTGGCGGCATCGAGTGCGGAGTGCTCGGTGAGCTGCAGAACGCCGATAGTGTAGTCGGAACCGGCGGCAGCAGAGCCGGAACCAGAGTTGCCGCCGCATCCGGCGAGCGGGGCGAGCGCGAGCAGGCCAGCGGAGACCAGAAGGCTCCTGCGGCTGATGGTGATGTCCTTCATATCATTACCCCCAGTATAAAAATGGCTGGAAACACTGCACTGGGACAAAGTGCAAGTGGAACTATAGTAGCGCTGATGTCCATTTTTACAACAGCCTGGCGGGTTTTTTAATACAGAATCGGATGGGCGGTACGGGTAGTCGAATGGGCGGCGGAGGGTCTTATGCGGCGGAGGAGGCGTCGTCCTCGTCTAGGGCGGCGAAGAGCTTCTTGCCGTCGAGGAGACGTGTGGTGACGTTTCTCATACGGGCAATCTCGACGGTGCGCAGCGTATCGTCGGTGCCTCGGGCGTCGTAGACCGTTCCCAGCAGATACGAGATGCCATCGCGCTGCCTGATGGCAAAGGGACGGAGTGTCATCCGTGCTGCTTCGGTTTCGCCGCGTGTCGTGACGCTCGAAATATCAAAACTCACCGTGGTTCCGTGGTCGATGGCCTGCTCGACGAGCTCGCACGTGTCGATGCGCTTGATGGGCGTGCGTGTTGCCTTGGTAGCCTTGCTGCCTGCGCTTGGAGCGGGTTCGGGTGTATCGAGGTAGCCGCGAACGTCGGCGCTCGCCATGGCAACTAAGTGCTGCGCCATGCTCTTGCGGATAGCGATAGGCGTGGAGCGGTTGCGCATGACCATACCGTGGAGCCGGATGATCTCTTCATCGGTGAGCGGGCGGGTAAGAAGTTTGTAGCCCACGCCGCGTTTGTACTCAATTTCGTATCCGGCATGGCGAAGCGCGGAGATGGCGGTGTAGATGCTGCGCCGCGCCGCCGAGATGGGCATGCGGGCGGGGTCGTCGGGATGGGCGAGGCGCCGGATCAGCTCATCGGAAAGCATGGCCTTGTCTTCGCCGGTGTTTTCGCTCAAGAGCTGCAGGATGCGAACGGCGCGATAGGCTGCCATCGAGGCGGCGCCCCTCGTCGTGGTGTCGTAGGTTTCAACAGCGGCTTCGGTCATCGTGCCCACGTCCTTTCCGTTTTGGGTGGCGACGGTATGGAGCCTAGGACGTGGGGCTTTCCCAGGGGCGCAGGGCGCTCTGGGCGGTCGGTAGTCGTCGGCAAACGGCGGGCCGAGTTTTCAACAGCCCTGCTCAACTGACCAAAAACTTGCCAAAAGCTTGACGGATGCTGTTGAAAAAAGCGTCTCTCGACCGATGTCGAGAGACGCTTATGCGATGAGCGTTGGCGTGTGGCGACGCGAGCTAGCGTCCGACGATTAGAAGTCGGCGTTGCCCACGGTGCGCGGGTGCGGCAGGACGTCGCGGATGTTGCCCACGCCGGTCAGATACATGACCAAGCGCTCGAAGCCCAGACCGTAGCCGGCGTGCTTGCAGGAACCGTAGCGGCGCAGGTCAAGGTAGTACTTGTACTGCTCGGGATTCATGCCCAGGTCCTTGATGCGGGCCTCGAGCAGATCCAGGCGCTCCTCGCGCTGGGAGCCGCCGATAATCTCGCCGATACCGGGAACCAGGCAGTCGGCGGCGGCGACGGTCTTGCCGTCCTCGTTCATGCGCATGTAGAACGCCTTGATCTCGGCCGGGTAGTCGGTCACGAAGGTCGGGCGCTTAAAGTGCTCCTCGGTCAGGAAGCGCTCGTGCTCGGTCTGCAGGTCGATGCCCCAGCTGACGGGGTAATCAAACTGGTGGCCAGCAGCGACTGCCTGCTCCAGGATTTCGACGGCCTCGGTGTAGGTAACGCGGGCGAAGTCGGAGTTGGCGACATGGTCCAGGCGCTCGAGCAGACCCTTGTCCACAAACTTGTTGAGCATATTGAGCTCGTCGGGGCAGGTGGCCATGACGTCCTTAAGGACGTACTTGAGCATGGCCTCGGCGTTATCCATGTAGTCGTTAAGGTCGGCAAAGGCCATCTCGGGCTCGATCATCCAAAACTCGGCGGCGTGGCGCGTGGTGTTGGAGTTCTCGGCACGGAAGGTGGGGCCAAAGGTGTACACGTCGCCAAAGGCCATGGCAAAGTTCTCGGCATTGAGCTGGCCGGACACGGTGAGGCTTGCATGCTTGCCGAAGAAGTCCTGGCTCCAGTCGACCTCGCCGGACTCGGTGAGGGGCGGATTTTTGGGGTCGAGCGTGGTCACGCGGAACATCTCGCCGGCGCCCTCGCAGTCACTCGTGGTGATGATGGGGGTGTTGACGTAGACAAAGCCCTGCTCCTGGAAGAAGCGGTGGATGGCGGCAGCCGCGACAGAGCGGATGCGGAACACGGCGCGGAACAGGTTGGTGCGCGGGCGCAGGTGCTGCTGGGTGCGCAGGAACTCGACGGTTGCGCGCTTCTTCTGCAGCGGGTAATCCGGGGCGCTGACGCCCTCGACCTCGATGGAGGTGGCAGAAAGCTCGAAAGGCTGGGGCGCATCGGGGGTCAGCTTGACGGTGCCGGTGCAAATGAGTGCGGCCGAGACGTTTTGATGGGCGATCTCGTCGTAGTTGTCGAGTGCCTCGCGGTTCATGACGACCTGCAGGTCGCGGAAGCAGCTGCCGTCGTTGAGCGTAACGAAGCCAAAGTTCTTCATGTCGCGGACGGACTTGACCCAGCCGGCGACGGTGACGGTCTGGCCGCCGAGCGGCTCGGCATCGGCATAGAGCTGCGCGATTTTGGTGCGGTTCACGTATCCTCCCATAACGGTTGAATGATAGTTATCCATACAGTTCGATATTCTAGCAGCTCGGCTCATTTGGGCTATACAGATAAGGCATTGGCGGGATGGTTTTTCAAACGAAAAGCGCCCGCGGCCAAATGGTCGTGGGCGCTTGACGAGGTGCCTTTTGGCTGTGTGGCGTGGGGCCTGGCTACTTGGTCTTGGCAACCAGCAGCGGGTCGCCAAGCTTGACGAGCGGGTTGCCGCCGATAAGCGTTCCAGACTCGCCGACATGGTCGATGCTCTTAAGACGATCGAGCTCGGAGACGATGACGGTCACGATGTCCTCGTGACCAGCGGCCTTAATGGCCTCGCGGTCGAAGCTGATGAGCGGCTGGCCTGCCTTGACCACATCGCCCATCTCGACAAAGCGGGCAAAACCCTTGCCGTTCATTTCCACGGTGCCCAGGCCAACATGGATGAACACGCGCAGACCGTCCTCGGTGATCATGCCGATGGAGTGGTTGGTGACAGTGGTGGCACCGATGCGGCCGTTGGCGGGCGCATAGATGGTGCCGGTAATGGGCTCGATGCCATAGCCCTGGCCAAGCATGCCCGAGGCGATCGTCTCGTCGGGAACCTCGTTCAGGTTGACGAGCACGCCGTTGACGGGGGCATAGATGACGCCTTCGCGGGTAGCGAAGCTTGCTGCGGGCGGAACGGACGCCTCGCCGGTCGAGGTGAAGGTGGACTTAAGCGAATCGAGCAGACCCATAGTTGCCTCCAACTTAAATAGGCGCATATCGCGCGTTTGGTTTGCCGGAAACGTTTCACATGTGTTTCGCGGCTTGGTCAACGCCCCTATTCTACGCTGCTCAACGATACCTCTGAACTGGGATTATGTGATATATCAGTTGAAGGGAAACTTATTGCCGGAGTGTTTCTGCGCCACGGGTTCAAGTGGGGTACGCTTGAAGGCGAAAAATAAGGGCGCATAATTTGCGCGAAGGGAGCACATATGATTGTCGAGAACCATGCGCTGTGGGGCGAGGAGCCGACCGAGGATTATCCGGCGACGTTTACGTATTTGGGTGCCGAGCCGTTGCCCGATAAACCGAATGGCCGCCGCCCCGCGGTGATTATCTGTGGCGGAGGTGCGTTTACGCATATCGCTCCGCATGAGCAGGATCCTGTGGCGTTTGCGTTTTTGGATCACGGTTACCAGGCCTTTGTGCTCAACTATGTCACGAGTTCTACGGGTGACGTGAGCTTTCCGCATCCCCAGGCAGATCTTGCCAAGATGGTCGCCACGGTGCGCGCCAACGCCGACGAGTGGCATGTCGATCCTAAGCGCGTGTGCGTCGTGGGCTTTTCTGCTGGCGGCATGATTTGCGCCTCGCTGGCAACACAGTGGAAGACCGGCCCCTTTGCGGCACTTGCCGGGGCGCGTCCGGACGACATTCGTCCCGATGCCGTGGTGCTGGGCTATCCATTGCTCGACTTTGCCTATGTGCGCGACATGCAGACGCGCGATCCGCGCATTGACTTGCGTGTGCCCAAGACGGGTGGCAAGACGGGGCGCGATTTGCTCAACGACTACCTGTCGATGGTGACGGGCGGCGAGGCAACTGACGAGCATCTGGCCGACATCTGCCCCACCACGCATGTTTCGCGTCAGATGCCACCGACCTTTGTGTGGGGCGTGTCCGACGACAAGACGGCGCCGATCGCGCAGGTCTACCCGTTTGCGCAGCGCATGGCCGAGGAGGGCGTTGCATGCGAGATGCACGTCTTCGACCAGGGTGGTCATGGCCTTTCGCTCGGCAACGCCAACACCGCGGTCGACAACGAGGACAAGCAGGTTTCCGTCCGTCCCTGGATCCGCCTGGCCTTCCGCTTCCTCGAGCGCCATCTGTAAGAGTCCCGGCATCCAAGCTCTTCAATAACTTGCGGTGAAATAGTTCCTATCTGGGGCATCAACCAGCCCATCCAGGAACTATTCCACCGCAACTTCGTTTTTGATGCCCCGTCCGGAAACTGCGCCCCAGTTTTGCCTTTCAAGGTGGGACGCAGTTTCCCATAGGGCCTCGACTGGGAAAGCGCGTCCCGTTTCGAGCGGGGATTCCGGGATGCATTTTCCGTAAGAGGCCTGTTTGGGAAACCATATCCCGTTTCGAGCCGGAATTCTGGGATGTAGTTTCCCCGAGAGGCCTCATCGGGAAACTATGGCCCTGAACTCTCCTGCCTGTCCCCATTGCGCCAATTTGCTGATTGAACATCGTTGTGTGTTCGCGCTATCATGCATGGTTAAATTGGTTAGCCGTGGCAAACGGTTAGCCAAGGTGAACATAAATGCAACGCCCTGTGGGCGCCGGGGGAGGAACACGGACGTGAAGCTCGATACGCTCGAGATTGGAAAGGACGCCGTTGTCGCATCGGTGGCATCGGACGACCAGGCACTCCGACAGCATATTTTGGACATGGGCCTAACGCCGGGCACCGAAGTCACCATGATGAAGTACGCCCCCATGGGCGACCCGCTCGAGATTCGCCTGCGTGGCTACGAGTTGACGCTGCGCAAGGATGATGCCGCACGCATTGAGCTCGTGGATGTGCACGACACCGATACCGGTCCGCGCGCCAACGCCGCAATCGGAACGACGGAGCATCCGGCACTCGGCGAGGGGATGTATTCGCCCCGTGCGGCAAAAACGGCCGTGCCCGAGGGCGCACCGCTGCATTTTGCCCTCGCCGGCAACCAAAACTGCGGTAAGACCACGCTGTTCAACCAGCTTACGGGCTCCAACCAGCACGTCGGTAACTTTCCTGGCGTGACGGTCGACCGCAAGGACGGCACCATCCGTAACCATCCCGAGGCAAGCGTTACCGATCTGCCCGGCATTTACTCCCTGTCGCCGTACACAGGCGAGGAGGTCGTGAGCCGTCAGTTCATCCTCGACGAGCGTCCGGACGCCATCATCGACATCATTGACGCCACCAACATCGAGCGCAACCTGTACCTGACACTGCAGCTCATGGAGCTTGACCGTCCTATGGTCATCGCGCTCAACATGATGGACGAGGTGACCGCCAACGGCGGCGCCGTAGACGTCAACTTGCTCGAGAGCCTGTTGGGCGTGCCCGTTGTCCCCATTAGCGCTGCCCGCAACGAGGGCATCGGCGAGCTGGTGGACCACGCCCTGCACGTGGCGCGGTTCCGCGAGCGCCCTGGTCGCCTGGACTTTTGCGCGCCCGACGGTCCGGACGGCGGTGCGCTGCATCGCTGCATCCACGGTATTGCTAACCTGATCGAGGACCATGCCGTGACGGCGCACATCCCGGTGCGCTTTGCGGCGACCAAGCTGGTTGAGGGCGACGAGCTGGTGACCGAGGCGCTTCACCTGGATCGCAACGAGCTCGACGCTATCGAGCACATCATTACCCAGATGGAGGGCGAGGCCGGCACCGACCGCCTGTCCGCGCTGGCCGATATGCGCTTTAGCTTTATCGGCGACGTGTGCGGGCGCTGCGTCGTCAAACCGCACGAAAGCCGCGAGCACGTGCGCTCCGTCAAGATCGACCGCATCCTGACGGGTCGCTACACGGCCATTCCGGCGTTCCTGGTGATCATGGGCCTCGTCTTTTGGCTGACGTTTGGCGTGATCGGCGCGGCGTTGCAGGGACTCATGGAGGACGGTATCGCTGCTATCATCGCCTCGGCCGATGCGGGCCTCAAGGCGTTCGGCACCAACGACGTGGTGCGCTCGCTGGCTGTCGACGGCGTGCTTACGGGCGTGGGCAGTGTGCTGACCTTCCTGCCGATTATCGTCGTGCTCTTCTTGTTCCTCTCCATTCTGGAAGACTCGGGCTACATGGCGCGCGTCGCCTTTGTCATGGATAAGGTGCTGCGTCGTTTTGGCCTGTCGGGCCGCAGCTTTGTACCCATGCTCGTCGGGTTTGGCTGCACCGTGCCGGCTATCATGTCGACCCGTACGCTCCCATCCGAGCACGACCGCAAGATGACGGTCATGCTCACGCCGTTCATGAGCTGCTCGGCCAAGTTGCCGGTCTATGGTCTGCTGTGCGGGGCGTTTTTCCCACAGGCGACGGTTCCCGCCATGGTCTCGCTCTATCTGATCGGCATTGCGGTTGGCTGTATCGCGGCTTTGGTACTCAACCGCACGGCATTTAAGGGCGACCCGGTGCCGTTTATCATGGAGCTGCCCAATTACCGCCTGCCGAGCGTCAAGACGACGGTGATGCTGGCATGGGATAAGGCCAAAGACTTTATTACCAAGGCCTTTACCATTATCTTTGCCGCTACCGTGGTCATCTGGTTCCTTCAGACGTTCGACATCCGCTTTAATGTGGTCGCCGATCAGTCGCAGAGTCTGCTTGCGGGTCTCGGCAGCATCATTGCGCCGGCGCTGACGCCGCTTGGGTTTGGCGACTGGCGTGCATCCACGGCGCTCGTCACCGGACTTATCGCCAAGGAGAGTGTCATCTCGACCCTCACGGTGCTTTTGGGCGCGACCTCGCCCGCGGCACTGTCGACCATGTTTTCGCCGTTCACTGCCTATGTGTTCCTGGTCTTTACGCTGCTGTACCCGCCCTGTGTGGCAGCCATCGGCGCCGTCAAGAGCGAGCTGGGCGCGCGCTACGCCGTTGCCGTGTTCGCGTTTCAAGTGACGGTCGCCTGGATCGTGGCGTTTGTCGTGCATTCGGCGGGCATATTGCTGGGGTTGGCTTAGTTATTTATTGACGGCGCAACCTCTGTGTATCGAATTGTTTCGGTCCCGTGTCCGTTACTGACGGATGTGGGACCGTTGCTATATAATCGCCTCCGCTCAAAATGATTGGAGATGTTATATATGAGTCAGGCAAGGCAAGACGGCATCACGCTCAGGCAGTGGCTCCCGCTCGTCGGGCTCACCTGCTGTGCGTTCGTGTTCAACACGTCGGAGTTTATGCCCATCGGCCTTTTGACTGATATTGCCGCGTCGTTCTCGCTCACCGAGGCCCAGGCGGGCATCATGATCTCGGTCTATGCCTGGGGCGTCATGCTGCTGTCGCTGCCGCTCATGGTGTTCGCCTCGCGCTTTGAGTTCAAGCGGATGCTGCTGGGCGTGCTGGCCGTGTTCTCGCTCGGTCAGTTCCTGTCCGCTGTGGCGCCGACCTATCCCATCCTGGTCTGCGCGCGCCTGGTGGTCGCTTGCGCACATGCCGTGTTCTGGTCAGTCGCCTCGATTATGGCCTCGCGCCTGGTCGACACTCGCCACGGCGCGCTCGCCATCAGCATGATCGCTACGGGCTCGTCCATCGCGCAGATCTTTGGCCTGCCGCTCGGTCGCGCCATTGGCTTGGCCGTGGGCTGGCGCATGACGTTTGCCGTGGTCGGGGGCCTCTCAGCCATCGCGGTCGTCTACCAGGCAGCGGTGTTCCCGGCCATGCCGACGGGTGAGCGCTTTACTGTCAAACAGCTGCCCGAGCTGCTCAAGAACCCGCTCCTCATCGCGCTCTACGCAGTCACGGTCTTCATGGCGACCGGCTATTACGCAAGCTACAGCTATATCGAGCCCTTCCTGGCGCAGGTCGCGCACGTCGATGCGGGCGCCATTACCATGACGCTGACGGCGTTTGGCTGCTCTGGTTTGCTCGGAAGCTGGCTGTTTGGCCGCCTGTTCGATGGGCATCGCTTCCCGTTCTTGGCTATCACGCTCTCCGGCGTGCCGGTGGCCCTGCTGCTCATGGGGCCGGCCGCATCGTCGCTCGTGACAGTGCTTGCCGTCTGCGCACTGTGGGGTTGCTGCGCCACGGCCTTTAACGTGGCGTTTCAGGCCGAGCTCATCAAGCACACGCCGGCAGATTCGTCGGCCGTCGCCATGTCGATCTTCTCGGGCCTGTTCAACCTCGGTATCGGCACGGGTACCGCGATCGGCGGAGCCGTGGTTTCGGGTCCCGGTATCGCCTGGATCGGCTTTGTGGGCGGGGCGATTGCCGTCGTGGGCGTCATCCTCGCCATCACGGTGATGTTCCCAGCCATCCGCCGCGCCAAGCCCGTCGCCTAATCACGTCCCCATAGACCAGAATAAGGAAAAACTTACCCTGTCGCGTATCGACATCGTGGGCTTCGTTTAAGAAAAAAGTATTACTTTTGCACACCGTAATTCCATGATGCCCAGGTGGCGGAATTGGTAGACGCGCACGTTTCAGGTGCGTGTGTCG
>DBGFJU010000026.1:0-19953 GCA_048529485.1 Collinsella aerofaciens
CATTATTTCTTTGAAATTCTTCAGATCATAATCCGTAGCGTTTTCCAAAGCTTTACAGACAATCAATTCTTCGTGCGTGAATTCTGTAAGTGTTTCTAAATGGTTTGCAAGAATTAGACCATAAATAACGCAAACCTTTGCCTTCCGGGCCCTTTTTCTGTGCCAATGCCGGCGCACGGCAAAACACGCACTCATTTCTTTACCAAAAGTGCGAAATCCACCCTTCGAGGCCCAAAAAATAAAGTCCCAAGCGCTAAAAGTGTTCGCCCGGTGGCAAACCCGCACCTTGACCGACGCTGCTAAATCGTTTTAGCAAGAGTCAGATCGACCTGGTTTTCGGAAGTGCGGGGAAAAATTGCTTACCCCCGAGCACAAGCCCTTTTATTTCAACAAAACCCCTGATAAAGTTGGCTCAAATACCGCTTGTGCTTTGCCTGTTTGTCTTTTTCCCCGCACTTCCGAAACCGATAGCCTTTCTAGCCCAAACAACGCTCGAACGATCGGATTGCCATGTCATTTCTCGCTTGCGGACCCACAGCTTTTCAGTACTATCGCATCCCGCCCCAGATACTAGGACTCTATCCGGCAATCCTGCCGCCCGACCATGACCATCGCTTGGTGCATTACTCAAAACAGCCAGTATTTAAAGACTTGCTCGGCACACCAGTTTGGAGATTCGTGGGCGAAAGAAAACAGCGCGCGAACGGAATGCTATTTCATAGCCGTCTGCTGACCCAAGAGCCACCTCCCGGGTCGTTTAGGCAGACTGAGCATGGATTTGATGTCACGTCCCCGGAGTTAACACTGCTCAGCCTTGCCACGCAGGTCTCACGCAACCAGCTACTCATGGCTTGCTACGAGATGTGCGGCTCCTTTGCAGTGTTTAAGCCCTGCGAGCGAACGCACCAACAACTCGATGAAGCTATTTCGCTTAAGCTCATTCCACCCGACTGCGGCTGGGAGCGTGTTAACGACACCAAGGGCAATGACACCAACCTGTGGAAGCGCCCACCGCTCCTCAGCGCAGCGGATATCGCCGCGTTCGCCAAGCAGGCCGCAGGCCTGCGCGGCGTTAAACAACTGCGCTGGGCAGCCGAGCACATGACGGGGCAGACCGCCTCACCCTTCGAAGTACAGACCTCCATGCTTGTCTCGCTCCCCCGCGACGAGGGCGGCATGGGCATCAACATCGCAAACAACGTGCGCATCCCACTCAGCGACGCCGCACGCTCACTGTATGACAAAACCTGCTGCTACGCCGATATCCTCATAGAGAGCAACATCGACAGCATGGGCGTCATTTTGGAATGCCAAGGCCGCTCCGCCCATGACAGCGAAGCCGCAAGTCTCTCCGATGCCGAGCGCACCACCGCCCTCACAAGCATGGGCTATGACGTTATCCAGATAACCTATGAGCAAATCAAGGACACGAAGAGCTTTAACAACATCGCCGAGCTCATTCATAAAAAGGCGGGGCTCCCCTACATCCCAAAGACCGATCAGGAACGCACCGCCGCAGAAACCCTGCGACGGGAGCTGTTGGTCAATTGGGATGAACTGTTCTCCGTTAAGCCGGCCGGCTAGCAGCTAGCGATCAGAGGGACTGCGGGAACGTCAGAAGCGGCAACGCGAGCCGCAAAGCCCGCTTCGGTCAGCTCGATGACCTCGGTAAACGTTGCGTCAAAGAATTTCTCGGTCAGCAGGCGGTACGGCGGATGATCGGGCTCGCCGGGGTTTTCGCGTACAATCTCGTGCATGACGCCGATGGTCTTGAGCACATATTCTTTATGGATGGGATACTGCCCAAAACGCGTCGCAGCGGTATACAGGCGATCGGTCGCACGCGGAATGGAGACAATGCCCAGCGTCTTGCCAAACCAGTCAAAGTCGCCTTGCTTTTTAATGCGGAACTCCTCACACGGCTTGCCGCCGTGCGCCTCCAGGTACTGATTCACGCGCGTATTCCATACGGTATCGGCCACCAGATGCGACCAGACGCCCAGCGTTAAATCGAGCAACGACTGCGCCACATCTTCGGACGCAAGCGAGAACTCACAGGCGCCGGGACCGACAACCGGCTCGGCATCCTTGTAGCGCTGTGGATAGTGCACGCGGTTCAGTCGCTCGCGCTCCTCGATAATCGAAGTTGCCGCGGCCGGTGCACCGGTGGGCGAACTTTTAAGCAACGGTGCCACATAGGTATCCCAGAACTCGTGCTCACGCGGCTTAGGGATAGGCTCGGGCTTGGCAAAGTGCGTAATGCGGTACGGGATGGGATCGGCGATGCCAGGGACCATATAGCCCACGAAGATATCCGGAACCACGCAGCCAAACAAAAAGGCATTGCGGTCGCGCACGCTCTTGGCAAGCGCACCGGTGCGCTCCAGCAAACGCTCCGTCTGAGCGATATGAATGTTCCAGCTTGGCATAGCCACCCCCATAAAAACCTGGATAACTATACCATCACGGCAAAGCCACGCGGGCAGCTACGCACGCTCTACGCAGCAACTAGTCCGTAGCACCGCTTTCGGTTCCATACGACGGCGAAGGCGCCTCGACCACATGGTGATATCGATCGATATAGATTGCACGGGCACCCAGGCGTCGCACCAAATCCTGGTGATGCGTGCTCATCAAGACCGTCTTACCCGCCGCGACGTAGGCCAGCAAGAAGTTGACCACGATGTCACATGAATCCTCGTCGAGCCCATTGGTAGGCTCGTCGAGGACCAAGATATCCGGGTTCATCGACACCACCGCAGCCAGCGCAACGCGCTTCTTTTGCCCGCCCGAGAGCTGATAGGGAGAGGCGTCGGCAAGGTCGGCAACCTGGAACAGCCCCATGGCATCGCGCACGCGGCGCTCGAGCTCGTCTGCCGGCAGCCCCATCTGCGCGGGACCAAAGGCAACTTCCTCGCCCACCGTAGCACAGAACAGCTGGGCGTCGGCATTCTGGAACACAAAGCCCACGCGCTGATGAAAACGCTGAGCGACAGCGGAATCCTTTAGAAACGCCGCATCGATCACATGCCCGTCAAACAGGTATGCCCCTGCGTCCGCGAGTTCAAGGCCGTTAATAAGGCGCATAATCGTCGTCTTACCGCAGCCGTTGGGACCGAGCAGGGCAACGAGTTCGCCACGATCGACCTGCAGCGACACGCCATCGACAACCGTATGTCCCGCATAGGAGAACACTACGTCGCGCAGCTCGATGAGCGGCGTGACCTCGGCGCCGCCCGCACCGTTCGTGCCCGCCGCATTATTCATATCGATCGTCAAAACGTCGCCCTTCCCTATTTGCATCCCCAGCCGGAACCAGCAGCGCCTACAGCACCGCGCATAACACTGCCAGCAGCGCCACGCCGGCCGCGTAAACCGCATCGCGCCAGCCAAACCCGGCGCGTGCGGGAGCCGGATACACACCGGCAAAGCCGCGGCACAGCATGGCCTCGTCCATCGCGCGACTGCATTCCATCGCCCTGATAAAGGTCATGCCCATGATACCCGCGATCGAATCGGTACGCGAAAATCCCTCAGGCGCACGGCCAACGCTGCGCAGCATGACCGATTCGCACAGATCGTGCGCCGTGCGACCCAGCACCTCGATGTGCTTGAGCGCCATATCAAACGTAAAGATAACTTCGTCGGGCAGGTGCAGCATTTTGAGCGCCGCCGACATGCGGCTCCAGGTAAGGGTCCACGAAACACCCAGCACCAGCGACACATTAATGAAGGTCTTGAGCGCAATCTTGAGCATGGCGCCCGCAGCAGAAGCGTCCAGCAGCAAGGCGGGCAGTACCAGAACCACCGCGAGCCCTGCAGCGCCAAGCGCCGGCACAAAGGTTGCCCGCAGCCCGCGTACGGGGCGCACGGCAACGAGCACCAGCGCGATAGCCGCCATCAACATGAGGTACAGAGGGCTTTGCGTCAGACACACGCACAGGACGCAAACGAACATCCCCACCAGGCGCACCGGAGCCGAAACGCAAGAAAGGGCGCGGTCGACCATCGACCCGCCCTCGTGCGCGCCTCCACCCAGGCGAACCCGCTCAAGCAGGCTCGCCAGGTGCAGGACATTCTTTTGCATCACACGATGCCGAGCCCCCGCGGGCTCGTAACGCTGCTCGACCGCAAGCCAGCTAGGCAGCTCGGCTATTGCCATGAGCACCGCTTTCCTTGACCGTCAGCGAGACCAGGCGGAATACGATGGTAAGCACCGCCACGCCAATCACGCCCGAAAGGATATACATGGCAGCCTGGCCGGCAAAGCCAAGACCCTGCTCCTCGGAATAGGCCTGAAGATAATCGCCCGTGGGCAGTGTATCGGCAAACGTCGGAGCGTCGAGACCGACCGAAGCCTGCAGGCTGTCGTCGCCAGCCTCCTGAACGGCGGTCGCGGCGCCCTCGGCGTCCCACTCGCCCCAGGCGTCACCGGTGGCCAGCAGGCCAAGCGGCGTGGCAACGACAAGCACGGCGACCAGAATGAGCGTGGGAACCAGCGAGGTCTTCTTGGCAGCAGCGCCCTCGGCGTCCAGCAGGCCGTCGGAAGCCTCGGGGCCGACGATAACGCTCGGCGCCGTCTTCTTAATGAAACCGTAGATGGCGGCCGTCGCCACGCCCTCAATGACACCGGCGACCAGCATATGCGGAATCAACATGGCAGGGATCGCAATAGACAGCGGGAAGGGGCAGTACAGCGGCGCGCCGGACGCGTTGGTGAAAAGCATAGGCTGAATACCAAACTCGATGGCCGCGCACAGGGCCGCCAGGCACAGGCCGACCCAGCCGCTTACGATGGCAGAAACCGAGGTGCCCCAGCTCTTGTCGTGCAAACGGCTGTTGAGCGCACGGAACACGATAGCGGCGGCAAACGGCAGCACGAAGGCCATGTTAAAGCAGTTGGCGCCAAAGGACAGGATGCCGCCGTCGCCAAACAGCAGCGCCTGCAGCGCCAGCGCGACCGAGACAGCGATAGCCGCGGCCTCGGGGCCCAGCAGCAGCGCGATAAGTGCGCCGCCGACGGCGTGGCCTGTGGTGCCGCCGGGCAGCGGAACGTTAAACATCATGAGCAAGAAGGAAAAAGCAGCGCAGATGCCCAGGAAAGCCATGTGCTCGCGGTCGAGCGTGGCGCGCACCTTCTTGATGCAATGAACCCACACGGGCACCATCGCCACTGCCATGACGGCATCGGTCTGCGGGGACAGATAATTATCTGGAATGTGCATGTACGCCTCCCGGTTATCGGCGCACGAAATTGCAACGCCGCTTAAATCACCTTGTCAGTGTTACGCATTGTCAGATTCGTAACACGCCGCGGGCTATCATAGCAAAACGGCGCACTGCCGACAAAGCAGCACGCCGTTATGTAATGCGCGTGTCATATATGCAGGCTCAACGGTGCCTTATTCCGAACACTGCGGTCACGCAAAGGCCACAGCAACCGCCATCAGCCCCTACGCTCCCGTTGCAAGCCCTATCCGCGGACCTCGCCGTTTACGCCCTTGCACACCTTGGTGACGATCTTCTGGTGCGCCTTCTCGACCTCTTCGCTGGTGAGCGTATGGTCGTCAGAGCGATACGTAAGCGCAAAGGCCATGGACTTCTTGCCCGCTCCGATGCGGATGGGATCGCGGTAGACGTCGAACAGGCGCACGCCCTCGAGCAGCTTGCCGCCGGCGCTGGTAATACGGCGCTCAAGATCCTCGCAGGTCACGGAGTTATCGACCACGATAGCCAGGTCGTGCTCAACGGCAGGGTACTGCGAGAACTCGCGGTAGTTCTCCTGGTTGCGGGCGCCCTTGATCAGCTTGTCCAGGTCGAGCTCAAAGGCAACGACGACCTCGTCGATACCACAAGCCTCGCGCGCCTCGGGGTGGATCTCGCCGACCCAGCCCAGCACGGTGCCGCCGGACAGAACCTCGGCCGCACGACCCGGCTGCAAGAAAGCGTAGCCCTCGCCCTCGACGGGACGGAAGCGAACCTTCTCGATGCGCAGCTGGGCGAGCAGCTCCTCGACAATGCCCTTGCCAAAGAAGAAGCGCAGCTTGCGGTACTTCATGGTCCAAGACTGCTCGCTCCACTGGCCCGAGAGCACGCCCGCCACGGACTTAGTCTCCTTGGGCAGGCTGGCGTTCTCGCGGCCATGGAACAGGCTGCCGACCTCGTACAGGTGCACGTTGGGCGTGCCGTGGGCCTCGTTATAGGCCACAGACTGCAGCAGGCCCGGCAGCAGCGAACGACGCATCTCGGTCTGCTCGGCTACCAGCGGGTTCATGAGCACCACGGGGCAGCCGCGGCCTTCGGTGGACATGCCGATCTTCTCCAGGTCGCCCGGGGCGGCAAAGCCAAAGGTCGTGGTCTCGTTGAGGCCGCAGGCGCGCAGGATCTCGCCGACCTTGCGGGTGAGCTTCTGCTCGCGGGTCAGGCCGCCGATGTGGTTCTTGGCAGCTGGGATGGTCGCCGTCACGCGGCCCATGCCCCACAGGCGCAGGACCTCCTCGATCAGGTCAATCTCGCGCGGCAGGTCGGGACGGAAGCTCGGCGGGGTGACCATGAAGTCCTCGCCGTCGCGCTCGACGGTGCAGCCCAGGCGGGTGAGCGAGCGCTCGATAAAGTCGGGTTCGATGTCGGCACCGCAGATGGCATGCACACGGGCCAAGCGCAGCTTAATGCTGTCGATGGTCTTGGGCGCAGGGAACACGTCGACATAGCTGGGAGCAACCTCGCCGCCGGCGATCTCCTCGATCAGCGCGCAGGTAACGTTGGCGACATCCACGCAGCCGGTCTCATCGACCTGACGCTCAAAGCGAATGGAGGCATCGGAGATCAGCGACAGGTCGCGGCTGGTGTGCGAGGTGCGACCGGCGTTGAAGCAGGCGCTCTCGACCATCACGTCGACGGTGTCGTCCTCGATCTCGGAATCCATGCCGCCCATAACGCCGGCCAGCGCCACGGGACGCTCGCCGTCGGTGATGAGGCCCATGCCGGCGTCGAGCGTGCGCTCCTCGCCGTCGAGGGTCGTAAACTTCTCGTCCTGTTGGGCGGCACGAACCACCACGCGACGCCTGCCATCGCGCTCGGCAAAGGTGTCCAGGTCAAAGGCGTGCAGCGGCTGACCGGTGAGCATCATCACGTAATTGGTGATGTCGACGATGTTGTTGTGCGGGCGCACGCCCAGGGCGTTGAGGCGCTTGACCATCCAGTCGGGCGAGGGGCCGACCTTCACGTTGCGCACGATGCGGGCGACATAGCGGTCGCACAGGCCCTCGTCGGCAATCTCGACGGAAAGCTCGTCGTCGGTCGCGCGGCCGGTCTCGGCCTTGATGGCGGGCAGCTCAACGTGGAAATCGCGGTCGAAGATGGCGCCGGTCTCGCGGGCCATGCCGATCATGGACAGGCAGTCGGGACGGTTGGGCGTGATCTCGCAGTCGAGCACGGTGTCGCTCGAGCCCACGTACTCGGCAAACGGCATGCCGCAGGGCGTATCCTCGGGCAGGATCATGATGCCGGAGTGGTCGCCGCCCAGGCCGAGCTCGCGCGCAGAGCAGTTCATGCCCATGGACACGACGCCGCGAAGCTTGCTCTTCTTGATCTTGACGTCGCCGGGAAGCACGGCGCCGATCATGGCCGTAACGATGTGGTCGCCGGCCTCGAAGTTCTGCGCGCCGCAGACGATCTGCAGCGGGGCAGGATTGCCGTCGGCGTCGAGGTTCTTGTCACCCACGTCGACCGAGCACACATACATGTGGTCGCTATCGGGGTGCGGGGTCTTGGTGAGCACCTTGGCGGTCACCACGTGGTCGAAGGACTCGCCCACGGTGTCGATCGCCTCGACCTCGGTGCCGGTACGGATATATTCGTCCGAAAGGGTCTTGGGATCCTCCGGAATATCGATCATGGTCTTGAGCCAGTCGTAAGAAACGCGCATCTAACTGGTCTCCTTTCATAAATGCGGCTTTGAGCCGGAAACTGCAACTAAGAAGAAAGCGTTCTAGAACTGGTTCAAGAACCTCATGTCACCAGTCATCAACGTGCGCAGGTCGGGCAGGTCGTAGCGCAGTGCCGCGACGCGCTCGGCGCCAATACCAAAGGCGAAGCCGGTGTACTTCTCGGGGTCGATGCCGCAGTTGATCAGGACGTTGGGGTCAACCATGCCGCAGCCCAGGATCTCGATCCAGCCGCTGTGCTTGCAGAAGTTGCAGCCCTTGCCGCCGCACACGTGGCAGCTCACGTCCACCTCGCAGGAAGGCTCGGTGAAGGGGAAGAAGTGCGGGCGATAGCGCGTCTTGCGATCCTCGCCAAACATGCACTTAACAAAGTAGTCGAGCGTGCCCTTAAGATCGCCAAAGGTGATACCCTCGTCGACGACCAGGCCCTCGATCTGGTTGAACTGCGGCAGGTGGCAGGCGTCGGCCGTGTCGGGACGGTAGACGGTGCCCGGGCAGATCATGTAGATGGGCGGCTTCTGCGACTCCATGGTGTGAATCTGCACGCCCGAGGTCTGGGTGCGCAGCAGCACGTCGGACTCACCGTGAGCGTGAGCCTCGGGATGCGCGACGCTGCCGGGGTTGTTGTCGACCACATAGAACGTGTCGCGAGCCGAGCGGCTCGGGTGATCCATGGGGGCGTTGAGCGCGGTAAAATTGTAGTAGGAGGTATCGACCATGGGGCCGGACTCGACGGTGTAGCCGATGCCGCAGAAGATGTCCTCGGCCTCCTCGATGATCTGCTTGATCAGGTGCTGGTGACCGATCTGCGGACGGATGCCCGGCAGCGTGATGTCGATGGCCTCGTGCTCGAGCGCGTGCTTGAGGGCGGCAGCCTTCATCTCGGTGGTGCGCTCGTCGAGCATGCCCTCGATCAGCTGGCGCATCTCGTTGGCGCGTTTGCCCATCATGGGACGATCCTCGGGGGCGAGCTTGCCCATCATGCGCATCAGGCCGGTGATACGGCCCTTGCGACCGAGCAGCTCAACGCGCGCAGCCTCGAGCTTGGCAGCGTCGTCGGCGCCTGCGACGAGCTCCTTGGCCTCTTCCTCGAGTTTGACCAGATCATCAATCAGACTCATGTCTTCCCTTTCGTCTCTCGCGCATCTCGCTTGCCGGGGCGGCTAGCACCCGATAGCTGCGGATGTGCGGCCCGGTTCGGTAACAAAAAACCGCCCTCGGGCATGTGCATTGCCCAAGGACGGTTGAATTCCGCGGTACCACCTTGTTTGACCCGGCGGATGTCTGGCCCGCCGCGCCCACTCTTTGCCCCTTGTCGCGAGGCTCACGGCTTCCCTACTGGAGCTTCGCCGCCGCCGGCCGCGGGCCCGTTGAGGTTGCTGCTCGGGAGTGAACGCTTGGCCCTTGCCACCGCAGGAAGGCTTGCAGCCCATGACCTCCCCTCTCTTGCCGGCGACGCGACGGGCAAAACCCTCTCCGTCAACGCATTGGGCTATAGGATAACACATTCTGCGAGCATATCGCCGCGTTCCGTTTTGTTCGCGCTGGGTACAAGGCAAGTAGCTGTGCAAATTGGCCGCGCACCCGCCTGCGGCGCTCGGCCTGCGAGATTAAGGATACGGTATGGGAAAGAAACTCGATAAGAAGGCCAAGGCCGCCGTGGCAAAGGCTGCCAAGGGCGTCAAGGCTGCTAAAGTCGACAAGGCCGTCAAAAAGTTCCGCAAACTCGAGGGCAAGCTGTGGACTCGCGAGTACCTGCTCAAGATTGCCGAGTTCGATGGAGCGACGATTGCTCCTGCCAACGGTGCTGCCGCCCGTGCCGACGCCATGGGCACGCTTGCCGGCGAGCATCACAAGCTGCTGACCAGCGAGAAGTCCGTTGAGCTCGTACGCTCGTTAGCGCGCGAGACGGTTGCAGGCGGACACGTAGACGACCCGCAGCTGCTCGACGAGATCCGCGTGCTCGGCCGCGACCAGCGCGAGGCAAGCGTTATTCCTACCGAGGAGGCCGAGGCCTGGACCAGGCTCACCTGCGAGGCCGACGCCGTGTGGCGCAAGGCCAAGACGGCCAACGACTGGGCGAGCTTTGAGCCCTATGTGGATAGAATCGTCGCCCAACTTAAGCATCAGGCCGAACTCATGGACCCCAAGCGCGACCCATACGACGTTTGGCTCGACCAGTACGAGCGCGGTCTTTCCGCCAAGAGCTTCGATGCGTTTTGTGACGAGGTCAAGGCAACGGTCGTGCCACTCGTGCACGCCATCGGCGAGCGCGGCCAGCAGCCCGATGCCGACTTTTTGCACGCCCGCGTGCCCGAGGCCGCCCAGCGCGCCATGAGCTTCGACCTGATGAAGCTCGTCGGCCTGAACCTGGACGACACCACGCTTGCCTTTACCGAGCACCCGTTTAGCGAGGGCTTTGCCGTGGGTGACGCGCGCATCGCGACACACATCTACGAGGACGATTGCATCTCCAACGTCTACAGCATCATCCACGAGGCAGGACACGCCATGTACGAGCTGGGCGTCAATCCCGCCTATGCGCGCACCTGTCTTGAGGGCGGCACCTCCATGGGCATCCACGAGAGCCAGAGCCGCTTTTTCGAGAACACCGTGGGTCGCAGCCGTGCCTTTATGGGACCGCTGCTCGAGGTGCTGCGCCGCCACGCACCCGAGGTCTACGGCGACGTCGACGAGGACACGCTCTACCACGCCGTGAGCATCGCGCAGCCTTCGCTGATCCGCACCGAGGCCGACGAGCTCACCTATCCGCTGCACGTTATGGTGCGCTACGAGATTGAGCGCATGCTGTTTGCCAGCGAGGCCACGGCCAAGGATATCCCCGCGCTTTGGAACCGCTTTATGGACGAGTACCTTGGCATTCCGGTTCCCGACGACACGCATGGCTGCCTGCAGGATACGCACTGGAGCGGCGGCTCGTTTGGTTACTTCCCCACCTATGCTCTGGGCAGCGCCTACGATGCCATGTTTGTGCCGGCCATGTGCCGCGACGGTGTCGACCTTACCGGCGCCTGCGCAAGCGGCGATCTGGCGCCCGTCCGCGCCTGGCTGGGCGAGCACATTTGGCAGTGGGGCCGCGCCAAGGACGCGCCGGAACTCATCAAGGGCGCCTGCGGCATGGCGTTCGATGCCCGCTACTACTGCAGCTACCTGCAGGACAAGTTCACCACGCTCTACGAGCTGTAAAGCTTAGGCAGCACGCCAACGCAAAGGGGGCGCTGCGGAACCAATCCGCGGCGCCCCCTTTCCACCTAGTTGTTTAAGAACGTCCCCAATGACTACCTCACAGAGCCTCGAGCGCGTTGGCGATGCGCTTCATGGCGGCATCGGCGGATGCTTGGTCGGGCGCCTCGGCCAGCACGCGGATAACCGACTCGGTTCCGCTCTTGCGCACGAGCACGCGGCCCTCGCCTGCCAGCGCAACCTCGGCCTCGGCGATGGCGTTCTGCACGCCCATATTCTCGAGCGCGGCGTCCTTGTCCGCCACGTGCACGGCCACCTGCGCCTGTGGCAGCAGCTTGCACGGAGCCGTGAGCTGCGAGAGCGTCTCGCGCTCGGCACGAATCACTTCCATCACGCGCAGCGAGGTCATAATGCCGTCGCCCGTGCGCTCGATATCGCCAAAGATCGTATGGCCCGTCTGCTCGCCGCCCAGGCTGTAGCCGCCCTCGCGCATCTTGGCATACACGTGACGGTCGCCCACGCCGCTGGTCACGGCACTCAGGCCGGCAAGCTCCAACGACTTGATCAGGCCAAAGTTGCTGGCGATCGTCGGCACCACGGTACCGCCCGAGAGACGCCCGTGCTTGTTCAGGTACACACCGCACACGTACAGGATCTGGTCGCCGTCGACCACGCGGCCGCGCTCGTCCACGGCCAGGCAGCGGTCGGCATCGCCATCGTAGGCAAAGCCCACATCCAGGCCCTGCTCCACCACGTGGCGCTGCAGGCGCTCAATATGCGTAGAGCCGCAGTCGACATTGATGTTAAAGCCGTCGGGCGCGGCATTGATCACGCGCACATCGGCGCCCAGTGCGTCGAACACCGGCTTGGCCACCGAGGATGCCGAGCCGTTGGCGCAATCGATGCCGATCTTGACGCCCTGCAGCGAAAAGTTCGCGCTGGCGATGAGCGAAGCAATGTAGCGGTTGCGGCCCTGCATGTAGTCCACCGTGGCACCGATGTGGTTGCCCGTGGCCAGCGGCACCTCGCTCTTGCCATCGATGTAGTCCTCGATGAGCTCCAGTACGTCCTCGTCCATCTTAAAGCCGTCGCTGTTGACGAGCTTAATGCCGTTATCGCAAAACGGATTGTGGCTCGCGCTGATCATGATGCCGCAATCGAAGCAGCCTTCCACGGTCTGGTGCGCTACGCCCGGCGTGGGGATCACGTGCAGCATATAGGCGTCCGCACCGCTCGCGACCAGGCCGCTCACCAGCGCCGCCTCGAACATATAACTCGAGCGACGCGTGTCCTTGCCCACGATGACGCGCGCCTTGCGCTCGCGGTTGGCGCCGTAATACCAGCCCACAAAACGGCCAATCTTATAAGCGTGCTCTACCGTCAGCCCAACGTTGGCCTCACCGCGAAAGCCGTCGGTGCCAAAGTACTTCATGCGCTCTCCTTACAAAATAGGGGCGAACAGATTGCCTGTCCGCCCCAAAATGGTACTCGATTATCTGCGCTACCAGAAAAACCCTACGCCGACGCGCTGTCGCGAGCCGCCTGGCATGTAGGAGTCTGACGCAGCGTAAGCGGCTTGTCCCCCGCCTCGGCCGACGTGGTCAGCGTATACGTGATCGTCGTCGTCTCGCCAGCATGCAGGTCAACGGTGCCCGAATAGAAGGGGATTCCATGCCACGTAGCGGCGCCAAGACCAAACTGTGTGCCCTCAACCGTAAGGTCACTGATGTTGCCGCCCGTCGGGGCAAACAACGAGACATTCAGGCGTTCGTCGTCACGCGCGGCATCGGGTGCGCTCGCCGCAACGTAGTCGGGCAGCTTGCCTGCCTCCTCCTGCGTCATGATGTTCGTCAGAGTAACGGTGATGCGATACGAGCACGTGCCGTCGCCGTTCTTGATGCCCTGACCGATCTGCGTGTCGGCGTTCAGATACCAGTCGAGCTTGGAGAAGCTCAGGTTGTTAAAGTAAACGCCGGCAACGGGATCGGCACTCGGATCATCCGGATCGGGCAGCGAAGCGTCAATGCCCGTCTCTTTGATGGCATTCTGCTCATCATCGTTTCTCATCCAAGCAATCAGACGGCCCTCTTCGGCACCGCGCTCGAATGCACCGACAAGCTTTGTAACGTCGACGTCACCGATGCCACCGAGAATCTTGTCGAAGGCGGCGCTGGCAACAGCCGCAAAGATGCCGTCCGATTCCTCGACCGGATAGTTCCAGTACACATCGTGCATGAGAACCTTTGCGGCGTTGGTGCCGTCGACAACCGTTCCGTCGGGCAGCGAGACATTACCGACCAGGCCCAGCAGATACTGCAGGAACACCGGGTCGATACCGATGACGCCATCAACGTCCTGTCCATACTGGGACTTCCACAGCGCGGCGACACGCTGCGAGTTGCGGGGCCAATCAGGCGAATAGGTATTGCCCGAGTTGTACAGGTTACTGTGGTTGCCGAACAGCGCCTCATCCTCTTCGTCGACGCTCTCGACTGCCTCATCCTCACTGAGTCCAATGCGGGGAACAAACTCGCCAATCGACATCTGGCCGTCAGTGACCGAAATCAGGCCCTGCGAACCGCCAAAGCCGCCGCAAGCACGAATCTCGACGTTGTTCATGGCGTACATAAGGTAGTTGCGCGTCTGGCCGTTGGCGCCGAGCATCTGGGGAAGGACGGGGGCGACCTTCTCCGCCGCGTCAACCGCGCCGTTGAGGGTGGCAAAGCCGTCCTTGGCCTTATCGACCAGCTCGGTCACCTGGGAAATATGAGTATCGCCAATGCCCTGGATCTTCTCATTGGCGCTCTTGAACACCTTCGAGCTGCTGGAAAGCGAATCGGCAACGGCCTGCAGCGCGGACACGTTAATCATGCCGTCCTGGAACAGCTTGCCGGGCGTGGCCTGCGAAAGGTTGTCGGCCATGGGAACCAGCGCGTTGCTCGAGACATCGGACAGGGCATCAATCATGGTGCGGGCTGCGTTGATGTCACTGCCATACACCGGGATAAACGAAGCCGCCGTCCACAGCGGGCTCGAAGTCTCCGCCTTCATGCTGTCGCAGAGCTCATCGATCTTCTTCGCGTCGTCAGGCAGCGTCGAAAAATCGCCCGACGTGACCTTGTCCTTAAGGCCACCGACAATCTCGACAGCCTCCTTCGCTTCGCTCTTTACGGTCTTTGCCGAGTTAAGCAGCATAAAGCCGCTTGCGCCAAGCGCAACGAGAAGCACCGCGACTACAGCGGCAATAATGGCGCCGGTGTGACGCTTTTTGCGCTCGCCCTTGCGATGGCGATGACGGACCAGACCGTCAGAGGTCGAACTCGACGAAGCGTCGCTACCGTAGTTCAAGCCAAAATCGTAATAATCTTCCTTGGAACCCGAGCCCGCAAACTCGGCACCGCTATCATCCAGGCGGGCGAACGTGCCAGTCTCGGAGGCGCCGGTGTAGATCGTGCCAAGGTTACCCGTAAGCACCGCGCCACCGGCAGAGGGAGTATTGTTGTCGGCCTTGCCGGCATTAACGTTGCCGGCGGCATTCGCGGCGTTGACAGCACCTGCGTTGTTCGCAGGTACCGAAGGAGCCCCGCTCGGCTGCGACGCGGAGGTTGCACCGCCCGCAAAGACATTCCCTCTTGCACGGCCGGTCTTTTTTGCCTTTTGAGACTGCTCGTACAGAGCGGTAAACATCGCCGTCTCGCCCGGGGACACGCGCTTACCGGAGCCGCCCTGTCCAGCGTCGCCCGGCGTGCCGGCCTTACCAGCCCCGTTCGGACGCGGCGGAACTGCAGGACGGCCGCTATCGCTGCCCTTAAAGTGATTACCAGCCATAAAGAAATCCTCGCAATTGAGTCGCAATGAAAAAGTCCATAACGTTACTAGTTTATGGCATTTTGAGCATCGACAGCTAAACTCCAGACACGGACATCAATTGGCGAAAATGCGGCACAACACCTTTTCTGTCTTGGCGGCGGCGTCAACTACACCGTGAGGAACATCATCACGATGATCATGGCAAAGCCGATAAGGTCGGTCGGCAAAAACACCGTGCCCAGCATAACGGCGCTAGTGATGGTCGCCGAAACCGGCTCCACAGTTCCGATGAGGCTCGCACGCACCGAGCCGATGTCCTTAACGCCCTGCATATAGAGCATGTAAGCAAAAAACGAGCCGATAACCACGAACACCGCGAGCGCCTCGATACCGGCGGCATCGAGCGCCGGCATATGCGCCCAGGGCTGCACGAAGACACATGAGACCACGCCCGCCGTGAGCATTGCCGAGCCCGTGACGATGGGGCTACCGTATTCGGGCAGGATCTTGGCGGGAATCACCGCCATACACGCGGCGCTGACCGCACACATAAGACCTGCTGCCAGGCCAAGCGTCGAGATATTCAGGCTGGTGGGGTCGCCGCCGGTGGCGATTAAAAAGGTTCCACCCAGAGCCAGGCCAATGCCGACGACTTCGCGAGTACGCGGCATGCGGCGATCGGTCACGCAGGCGTAGCCCATGATGATAACGAGCTGCAGGCACTGGAGCACCGTCGCGGTTCCGGCGTTCGTCAGGCGCACGGCCGAAAGATAGCAAAACTGGTTGAACAGCAGGCCAAAGGCGGTAAAGAGCAGCAGCTGCTTGCGATCGGCGGGTGTGGTCCAGAGCTTAACCAGGCGTGCGCGGTCGCGCGTGAAAACCACAGCCATAAAGAGTAGACCGGCGAGAATCTGACGCACGCTCATAAGCCACAAGGTGTCGACGTGGTAGGTATCGAACAGAAAGCTCGCGCTGGTGCCCGAGAAGCCCCAAAACGAACCGCCCACCAGCGTAGCCAAGACGCCCGTGATCATCTTGCGCGACGACGCATCGTTAAGGCGCTCGCGCCATGCGCGACGGGTGTCACGGCTGAGCTCGTCGGTGCCCTCGGGCACATCAATGTTCGATATATCGGTCATCGGCACCGAAGCCCCTGCGCCTTCGACCTGCTCGACACACTCTTTGCTCATTCCACTCCCCCGAAACAGCCTGGAAACAATTCGGCTTACCTTACCACGGCGAAGTCACCAGCTGGAGGCTTGTCCGCTTATCGGTAGGACAATTCCGCAAGCGTCTTTCCATAGCTCGATACCGCAATGGCCTTGCATTATGCGACAGCCAAATCGCGGCAGCAGGCACTTTTGAGATGGATATGACAAAGCCCCCGAATTCCACAATGTAAGCGATTTTTAAAAATGTTCTTGCCACCGAGTTCAGGCTCCGTTATATTATCCCTTGCGCGCTTGCGCACCCTTGATCGGGCGTTTAGCTCAGGGGGAGAGCGCTTCCCTGACACGGAAGAGGTCAGAAGTTCAAATCTTCTAACGCCCACCAAATGTTCGCAGCTCAGAGGCTATGTCCTCTGGGCTGTTTTGTTTTATGTCGCCAAATCAGCTGGCAGCTCCAACCGCCCAAGCAACCACCCTGCCCATACACAAAACCGCGTCAGCGACCCAAGTGCCTATCCCGGCTGACTCCGCAGTCAATCAAAACCGCCCCAATAGTCACCGAGGCCGAGACCAACACGTCTCGAACCCATCCGAGCCGCAACTTCTCAGCAAAACGCCGCGATGTCTGCGTCCTGCGGTATCCTTGAGCCACTTGCACCTGCAGCACCAAGGAGCCGCCATGCGCACCGAGCTCGATGTCCCCTTTTCGCACAAAGAAGAAGCCAAGGCGCTGGGCGCCAAATGGGACCGGACCAAGAAGATCTGGTATGTACCCAGCGGCGTCAACCCCGAGCCCTTTGCCGAGTGGCTGCCCGGTGTTGACCGATCCGACCCCTCAGCGCCGTATATATATCTAGTACTGGGCAAGCGCGAATGCTGGAAGTGTCACAAAGAGACCTCAGTCGCGGCCTTCGGCATTCCCTATCGAACCGATAACGACGAGAGCATCGCCATCGCGCACGCGCCCAACGAAGCCGGGCACATTGCCATCGACACGGCCAACGCCAACGCACTCGCCATCGTGCCCGCTCTTGGCTGCGTGCCGGGCGAGATCCGCGACTACCTTCATAAGCGCTGCGGCTACAAGCCCGTAGGCGCGCGAGCCTCCAAAGCCCCGTCGCTCGGCAACACGTGCACCAGTTGCGACGCGCTGCAAGGCAGCCGCTATCTGTTCGAGGAGCCCTCGTCCCCATTTGCCCTCACTGCCATCAACAAGCTGCCGGCACTGGAGTTTGTGCGCGTCGAAGTTGCCGGCGTATTTGGCGTCCCGGCCACGCGCACCGACTTTGACCAGGCGCTCTTTACCTGGGCACGTGACCATCACGCCGAGTTCCACAAGAGCCTGCTCGAGGGGATTTACCTGTAGGGCAAAACTCGAAAATCGAGTCCGAACTTCCTCGAAAATCGAGTATGCGCAGGTAGCTGAGCTGTTTGTGTAACGCAGAAAATGTCGAATCACCGGGTTTGCCCGACTAGATATTCAGTCTTCGAAGCTATGGCTCCGCATCATCATAGGTAATAGCACATCCGCAAGTTGGGCATTGCTGAGGATAGACTGGAAGACGCAGGCCTATTCGAGCCCGCGGGTCGGCAGCGTGTTTGTCGCGGACGTCGATGTAACTGATCTCTAGGCATGGAAGGCCTGCGCCGCAGCTTGGGCACGGCAGATGGATTTGGCTGCAGGTCGCCTCGACTAGCGGGAACAGGTTCCGGTCCATTAACGCTCGCGATAGATTTCCATACACGCCTCGCGCGATATCGCTTCGCCATCCCATGGTCCTTCCTTTCCCGTTTTAGCTGTTGAGGAGAGGATGGCAGGATCGTGTAGTTCTCGCTGCGGCGCGGCACGATCCGATCAATCGACATGATTAGGCTGCAACGGACAGCACCTGCCTAATACGGAGCAACGACTTCCACCCGACGTTGTGATTCCGAGAAATCGAACTTCCCGTCCCTTCCCCACTCGGTATACTGGATGTAGCACGTGTAATTTCTGCCTGCATATGGCGGCTGTTTATTGGGAGACCCCTATGGCTATCGCAAACCAACCCAAGGGAAGCGTTTCGTCCGGATCGATCAAGCCGGTGACGCGCAAGGCCGTTCGTTGTCAGCGCGAAGTCGCCTGGCTGGTCACGCAAGCGGCCGGTAAGCTCGTCGCCACCACCGACGACGTCAATGCGCCCACGCCCAGCTTTGTACTGGCGGCGGCATTGTCGTACACCCGCAAGCAGGAGCAGACCGCTCAGGACCGTGGCACCGCGATCGACTACGAGGCTGTCATGGACCCCGACCTTGCGAGTTTTTGCCAAGCTGCGGGGCTGCCTACAGCGCCCAACGCGCTTTCGGACGCGGGCTACATGTTCACGCTCTCGGGCGCGGACCTGATCCGTGACGTCTACACCTACTGCAGCGACCTCGGCGAGCGCTCGGGAGACGCGGCGCAGGTCAAGCCGGGCTACGCGATCAAGCTCGCTCTACGGCTGTTCTTGCTGGACGGAGCCTCAGCAGCCACCGCTTCCGACGACAAAACCTCGGCATAACAAAAGCGTCGGGCCGGGGAATCACTCCCGGTCCGACGCCCACTAAACCTCTGGAAATGCCTCAAGATAAGAACGGCCGCTTGGCTTAAATTCAAACTTGTCTTCTCTATACAGTTCGTTTCTTTCAAGACACTCTTTCTTAATTTCGATAAGATTCTCGCGCCTTCCCAGATACATCTTTGGTCTGCTCTGGCCCAGAATTAGCCTCTTGTTGTCCTTCAGGAAACCCCGAAGCCCCTGATTAACCAGCTCATATAGCGGAACGAGCAAGCGGTTGGGCCCTTCAGTAATGTCAGAGTCTTCGATGACAGATTTATCCATGCCCTTCTTCAGCCAAAATGAAACATCAGTGAGGTCTAGAAGGCGTTTGCATGTATCAGAATCGAGGGTTCCATATTTATTGCAAAGCAAAAATGATCCAATTTCAGCAACCGACAATGCCATCTGTGCCTTCCAAACACCAAACAAAAAGTCATTATCTTCATTTAGTGCGATGAGTTTCTCCTGTTGAGTCGCCCTCGGGCTGACAACACCAGTATCCTCAAGCCTTGCCAGAGCCTCGTTTTTCAGCTTCGTCGTCCCAACAGGCTTGACGCGGTATTCAAGATAGCGCCCGACCGCCATTGCCAATAGCAATTGATATTGAGTGGGCTGTCCGTCCTCAAGTAAATCGGCTTTATAGCTAAAGTTGGGCTTTTTCATTTGCTCCCAGAGGGCAGGAGAAGGCCTCTTCGCAAACACGGAGGAATACTCCGGGTCTCGAAAGTACTTAACTCCGCCAGCATTGGCTTTAGGAGCGTTTCCGATCCATGCCCACCAGATTTTTGCCAGGTCTTCGTTATCGATATGCCTGTAACGATTCTTGCCCCTTCTCGTCGATCCCTTAATCTCGAAGTAACTTTTCTTTGGCTCACGCTTGTTCGACTGAAGGAAGGAATCGAGTTCTCCGTCCTTCCTGATATAGAAATAACGCATCTCTTTTTTAAGTGGGTCTTTATAGAAAGAAGACTGCAGCTTTCGCTGCTCGGCAGAATTGGACTTTAGATTGCGATCATTCATTGGGTTCTGGTGATTCGATGCGACGATGATGTCGTCGAGCAGCTCATCTTGATTTGCCGTACTGCTATTTAAGACCTTAGCAATGATCTTCACATCGGAACAGATGCTCTCTTTCACGCTATCGTTAGATGCCATGTAAAAGTCAAAAATAGTGCTCAGGGTCTGGCAGCCGTTCACTACTTGGGCATCAGCCACCTTAATCGAAGGCTTCCTGTCCCCTTGACT
>DBGFJU010000027.1:0-4999 GCA_048529485.1 Collinsella aerofaciens
GGACAGGTTTATTTTGGCAGGTTTTATCTGGGCAAACGCCAAAAACCGCCGCGAGGGAGCTACTTTCCCTCGCGGCGGTTTTCTAGCAGTAAAACCAAGTGAGTAGGCTTTTGGCGGGATGCCGAGCACACCTCAAAACGCCACAGCCCTGACCTGCGGTTTTATTGAGCATTTGTCGCGATGTGCTCGGCAGGTTCAAAAAAGTCTACTCACTTGTATCTGAGACGCACCAGATTGGCAAAAACCGCCGCGAAAGGGCCCCTGGTCCCTTCGCGGCGGTCATACGCCTCTGATTTTGCGACGATTTTGCCCGCTTGTTACTCGCTGTAACGGGTGGCGATAGCAGCTTGTACCATGCCGGCGCTCATGAGGTAGGTCACCAGGAAGTAGCCACCGTAGGCTGCCAGGAAGATTGCACAGGTGAGGCCCACGGTGCCGCCGATGCTCATATTTCCGAAAATGCTCACCAGCTCGATGATCACCTTAAGTGCCACAAAGGAGTGCGCCAGGCCCACTGCCAGCGGGAACAGGAAGAATACCGCTTGCTGCGCCATCACCGAATGGCGAATCTGGCGGTCGTCGCAGCCGATCTGTGCCAGCACACGATAGCTGCGGCTGCCGTCGGCCACGTTGGAGAGTTGCTGGATCGACAGAATCGCCGCGCATGCAACGACCAATACAAAGCCGATGTAGATGGCTAGGTAGCTAATAAGACCGTTCATTTGCGCTGCCTGCGTGTACATCTCGGAGCGTGTGATGAAGGTTCCCCACGACCCCGACTCCTTGCCGTCAACGAGCAGATTGTCGAGCAGAGTGTATTTAATGCTCTCGTCTGCCTCGGTTGTATCCATCCCCTGTTTGTAGTTAACGAGCAGGCTACTGGAATACGGCTGCAGATTAAGTTGGGACAACAGCTCGTCGGCAACGACGACGGTGCCCGGATTACTACCCATCGCCGAGTTGGCGATGGCCGCCGTATCTTCGTCCGACTTATCGGTTGCGGGCTTGAGCGTATGCCCACCCAAGGTAAGGGCATGGCCGCCAGCCATATACTTGGTGTACATGTCGACCAGCTCGCCGCCCATATCACACGTGAGCAGATACTGGTCGTGACCGATGTGCACCGGCTCCTCGCCCATCATCTGACGCAGTTTGTTGTACTGGCTCGCCGGCGTCACAAACAGACCCATCGCATCGGCATTGCTACCCCCGAACGCCTTGGGAAGCTTTTCGCCCATGATCTTGCACATCTCACTTGGGGTCACCGAAGGATCCGAACCGCCAAACGGGTAACTCAGATACGAATCGATCTGCACATGCTCACCGGCAACATCGGCGATATTGACCTTCTTGCCGGTCTCGTCGTTGTTGTCCGCCGACTTGCCCTTAATACCGTCTGCAACGTTATCGTGATCGATACGATCGCCGTGCCATGCGGAGTACAAATCGACCGTACTATCGGCCAGCACCATGCGATCGGCCTCAGACGGATTGACATACTCTTTGTAGTAGTCGAGCGTATCGGGCGTGTAATAGACATACCCCTGCGACATGTCGGCCGGATTATAGCGCTCCAGGTTTTCGTTCATCACGTTGGCAATCGACATACCGCACGTCACCGAGGTGATAGCCAAAAACAGGAGCATCGCGATGACGCCCATCGAAAAGCACACCGTGTTGACCTTGGCCGCAAGCTGGCGCACGGTAAACATGTTGAGGCCGCGCCAATACACGCTGCGCAGGCTCTGCAGCAGCTTGATAAGCATGCCCGAGAGTCCCCAGAACAGCGCAAAGGTGCCCACGGTAACCATAGCGGTCGTAATGCCAAACTGGCTCATGGCCTCTTGCAGCTTGCTGTCCGTCGCGGTTAGCGGGAACCCATCACGTAGCAGACGGTAATAGGCCAGGCCCACCAGCACCACGCCCACGGCAAAGATGGCAATCGCGATCCAAGGGTTGCGCGTCTTGATGCTCTCGTTGCGACGCTCGGCACCCATTAGCTCGATAAGTTTGGTACGACGCACGGCTCGAAGGTTCAGCAGTAGCGTGAGCACAAACATTACGAGCATGCAAGCAAGGGTCAGGTTGAACACATGCACCGAGAAAAAGAAGTGAAAATTGGCGATCTGTGTCTTAAAGAGCGAGGCCGTAAAGAACGTCATGAGCTGGGAGAGTCCCACACCCAGCACAATGCCGGCGACAAAGGCCACGACCGAAACGATCACCGTCTCGAGCGCCATAATCGTGGCGACGCGCCCGCGCCCCATGCCGAGCACCTGGTACAGGCCAAACTCCTTCTTGCGGCGTTTCATGATGAAGTTATTGGCATACACCATCAAAAAGGCCATGACACCGGCCAAAAAGTACGTCAGGTCGCCGAGCATGCTGCCCATAACCTGCGCCAAGCCCTCTTCATCGATGCCGGCGATGTCGACCTGCATCGAGATGGTGTTAAAGGCATAGAAGACCGTGACGCCCAGGGTGAGCGTCAAAAGGTAGACGAGGTAGTCGCGGCCGGCGCGGCGGACGTTGCCCCAAGCGAGTTTACCGAGCATCGGAGCCCTCACCGCCCATCATGGCAACGACCTCCATAATGCGGTCGAAGAACTCTCGGCGGTCGGTGTCGCCGCGGCGCAGCTCGGTGAAGATCTTGCCGTCGCGAATAAACAGTACACGGCTCGTGTAGCTGGCAGCAAAGCTGTCGTGCGTGACCATGAGCACGGTGGCGTGTAGGCGGCGGTTAAGGGCCTCCAGGCTCTCGAGCAGCAGGCGGGCGCTCTTGGAATCGAGGGCGCCGGTGGGCTCGTCGGCCATGATCATGGTGGGGTCGGTGACGAGTGCGCGAGCCGCGGCAACGCGCTGCTGCTGACCGCCGGACATCTGGTAGGGATACTTGTCGAGCACCTGACTGATGGACAGGCGCGCTGCCACATCCTGCACGCGGGTTGAGATCTCTGCCGAGTTTGTGCGGGCGATGGTGAGCGGCAGGGCGATATTCTCGCGTGCCGTGAGCGTATCGAGCAGGTTGGAGTCCTGGAAGATAAAGCCGAGCTCCTCGCGGCGGAACTGCGAAAGCTTAGCCTGCTTCATGCGTGTTACGTCCTGCCCGTTGATGCGGATGGTGCCGCTCGTGGCGCTATCGATGGTCGAGACGCAATTGAGCAACGTCGACTTGCCCGAGCCCGAAGCGCCCATGATGCCAACGAATTCGCCGCGGTTGACGGTAAAGCTGACGTCGTTGAGCGCACGGGTCACGTTGCCCAGCGCTCCGTATACCTTTTCGAGATGCGCGACCTCCAGTACCGGGGTCGCCATGTGCGTGGTTTGCATACCGAGTCCTTTCTTGCGATTAGTCTACGGCATCTATAGTCGCAAGAAGACGAGTCGGCTACCATCGATATGGCTTACGCTTGCCTTACCGTTGTGTAAGGTACGCGTAGCTACCCTGCCACGTGTTGATGTTGAGAGAGGACTCCTGTTGAAGACTGTTCATGTTGCCGCTGGGATCATTCGCAAGGAAGGATCCGATGAGCTGCTTGCCGTGCAGCGCGGCTACGGCGACATGCAGGGACTTTGGGAGTTCCCCGGTGGCAAGCTCATGCGCGGCGAGACGCCCGAGGACGCCGTACGCCGCGAACTTATGGAAGAGCTGCAGGTAAAAGTCACCAACCTGCGCGATTTTTACACCGTTGAGTATGACTACCCCGATTTTCATCTCTCGATGGAGTGCTACTACTGCTCGCTGGCCAAAGAGTCCGGCGAGCCCCAGAAGCACGATCGCCAGCTCGATATCCGTTGGATTCCGCGTACCTCGCTTGCCACCGTTGAGTGGATGCCCGCCGACAAGGGGCTTATTGATGCCCTGATTGAGCTGAAGGAAGATCGGCTTGAGGCTAACGGCGCCAACGACACCGAGTCCACCACAGCCGACGAGCCCGTTACCAAGCCCAAGCGCAAAGCCAAGCGCCGCAGCAAAAAGCGCCCCAAGCCCGGCCTGCTGGACGGCATCGACACCTCGGACCTTTCCGCTGACGAGCGTGAGCTCGTGCGCCGTCGCGCCGCCATCAAAAAGTCCATGAAGGGCAACAAGCGTGCGAACACCAAGCCCGAGCTGCTCGTTCGCCAGCGCCTGCGCGCCGCAGGCCTTACGGGATACCGTCTGGAATGGAAGGTGCCCGGAAAACCCGACATCGCCTTCCCCGGGCGCAAGATCGCCATCTTCGTCAACGGCTGCTTTTGGCACCGCTGCCCCAAGTGCAACCCTAGCCAGCCCAAGCGCAACGTTGAGTTTTGGGAGGCAAAGTTCCGTCGCAACGTCGAGCGCGACCACGCTGCCGTGGCAGCACTCACTCAAATGGGCTGGACGCCCATAACCATCTGGGAATGCGAGCTCAAAAAAGACCACATCGACGCCACGATGGAAAAGGTCATCGAGCAGGTGCGGGCCGCAGAACCGCAGCGCTAACAGCGAGCATTCACACGCTCCGCACGTCCGCGCCACGTCTACGCCACAAACCTTAGAAAGCCCTTAAGCTCAAAACCTTTCAAGAGTGTTACTCAATAGCCTTGACCTGCGGTTTCATCGTAACACCAAACCAGGTTAAGCCTTTCTTTAGCGCTTCTTTGAACGGTCCGCTGCATAATACTGCCAACGCACGGGGCCTAGCAGCACACCCTGTGCGCAACCTTTTGGTGGACATCGAGGAGGCCGCATAAGCATGCATTCTTCCAATGACGCAGCACAGCAGCCATCCCTAAAACATGCAAACCTTTTCTCCTTCCCCCCGACACAGAGAAACGGTCTCCTCGACTCCCCCACCACAAAAGCCAAACGCTCAACCGACCAGAGCCACAACTTGCGAGCATCGTTCGAAAGGCTCCAAGCATCCCTAGACAAGGCGTTCCCCAACCAAGCCCGGGCATACTAACCCCTCATCAACAAAGAAGCCCTGACGCCCCACCCCTTCCCGCCCAACGCCACAAGGGCGATTGAGCAGAA
>DBGFJU010000028.1:0-11863 GCA_048529485.1 Collinsella aerofaciens
TGTCGCGGAAGTTTAAAACAGCGGTCTGGTCTGCCGATCTCGGATTTTCCCCGCACTTCCGGATTTAGCACAAGCTCGACTGGTTTGTTTATCGTTTGGTGCCAGGCCTTGTTGGTATCGGTTCCAAAACCCGAATCGGCACGCGAGACATCGTTGGCGATAATGGCATCGCAACCCTTGCGGGCGAGCTTGCGCCGCGCGTACTCCACGACGTTATCGGTCTCGGCCGCAAAGCCGATCACGCATCGCTCGCCCTTCTGGCGCGAGAGCTCGGCCAAAATATCGACCGTTTCGACCAGTTCGATGCGATCCAAGCGCTCGTTGGCCTTTTTGAGCTTATGGTCGGCAGGAGCGGCGGGTGTGTAGTCGGCGACGGCGGCCGCACAAATTGCCGCTTCGGCCGTCTGGAAGGCGCTCAGGGCCGCCTGGAGCATCTCTGCGGCGGTCTGCACGCGCACGCACTCCACGCCGCGGGGAACATCGAGCGATGTCGGTCCCAACACGAGCGTGACCGCAGCGCCGCGGCGTGCGGCCTCCCCTGCCAGGGCGATGCCCATCTTGCCCGACGAACGGTTACCGATAAAGCGCACAGGATCGATCGGTTCGTGCGTGGGTCCGGCGGTGATGACGATGCGCTTACCTGCCAGGTCCTGAGGCGCGGGGTTGAGCACATCGCAGACAGCCTCGATGATGTCCTCGGGCTCACTCATGCGGCCCGTGTCCACGTCGCCGCAGGCAAGGTAGCCGCTGCCGGGACCCACCACATGGACACCGCGCTCGCGCAGCGTGGCCATGTTGGCCTGCGTCGCCGGCGCCTTCCACATGCCATTGTTCATGGCGGGGGCGATCACGATGGGTCGCGGCGTGGCAAGCAGCGTGGTGGAGATGAGGTCATCGGCGATTCCGTTGGCCATCTTAGCGATGATATTTGCCGTGGCAGGCGCCACGACCACTAGGTCGGGCTCCTGCGCGAGCGAAATGTGGTGGATGGGGTCGGAGGGGTCGTCGAACAGACCCACTGCGACCGGCTCATTGGTGAGCGCGCGGAAGGTGAGCGGGCCCACAAACTCGGTGGCATGCTCGCTCATAACGACCTTAACGCGTGCGCCGCGCTTTTGCAGCAGACGCACGATATTGCACGACTTATAGGCGGCGATCCCGCCGGTAATGCCCAGCAGGATCGTTTTTCCCTCAAGTAGCATTGAATTGTTGGGTGCCGCCGTCATCGTTAGGCTTCCTTGCTAGGGAGCACGAGCAGGCGGTGGCAGTACGGGCAGTGCGTAATCTCACTGCCGTCATGGTTGAGGTCGCTCATGGACGACGCCTGCAGCGCGGTGTGGCAGACCGTGGGGATGTTGCCCTGAATGGTTTCGACGGCCAGGCCACGGAACTGCTTGAGCAGACGTTCGTAGTCGGTGAGCACGTCGGCGGGCAGCGTGGCAGCAAGCGCGGTACGCTCCTTGGTGGCGGCGTCAATTTGAGCCTGCAGGTCGGCGGCCTTGGCACGAGCGGCCTTGGTATCGGCCTTCACGCCCTCCTCGAACTTGGCGATGATGGCCTGCGCACGGGCCTCGCGGTCGAGCGCCTCCTTGTGGGCGACTACGACGTCCTTGCGGGTGTGCTCGATCTTGTCCAGACGCTTGGCCAGGGTGGCGAGCTCGTTCTCCAGGTCCTGAACCTCGCGGTAGTCAGAGCCGTCAACGTGGCGCTTCTTGGCGGCCTCGATGGCGTTATTGGTCTGAATCTCGGTGGTGTTGAGGTCGTCGAGCTCAATGTCCAGATCCTTGCGCTGGGCGTAGAGCTTGGTCATCTCGGCCTTGAGCTTCACATAGGTCTTGCGCTTGGAAGCGAGCTCCTTGAGCTCCGGCATATTGGCAAGTTCGCTCTTGTTGCGGGCGAGCTCCAAATCGATCTGTTGCAGCTTGAGTAGCGTAGCGCCGGCGCTCATAAGTTCTCTCCTTTTGTCACAGTCCACCATTGGCAAGGGTTCAGTATTTTAATCGTATGACGGGGGTCGACCCCGGCGTCAACCGCAGAGTTCATCAAGATATCCACGAACGGCTCCTCGGAGCGGTCATGGCCGAGCAAGATCACCGGCAGTCCGCGCAACGCAAGGTCTTGCGCTACGTGGTAGCCCGCCTCGCCCGACACGACAACGTCCGCGCCCGCGGCGATGGCAAGCTCTCCAAAGTCACCCAGGGAGCCGCCCAGAATGGCGACGGTCCGGCACGGGTAATCGGCCTCGCCCCATACGCGGGGGTCGCTGCCAAACGCCGCTGCAGCGCGCGCGGCAAGGTTACGCAGGCTGCAGGGGTCGTTCAGCGTTGCAAGCGCGCCCAGGCCGGTCGCTTCGGGGTCGTCCACGTGCTCCAACGAGCTCATGGGCTCAGCGCCCAGCAGCTCACTCAGGCGAACGCGCGCTTCGTGCGAGCGGTCCAGGTTGGTGTGAAGCGAGATGATGCTCACGCCGCAACGAGCTGCCTCGTACAGCGCCGCGCTGCATTGGGGACGTGTGGCATCCGCCGGACAAAAGGCCTCAGGCGCCTTGATATAGATGGGATGATGCGTTAGCAGCACATTGGCGCCGGCCTCCTGGGCGCGGTGCACATTGGCTTCGGTCGCATCGAGTGCGCAGGCAACACCGGTAATCTCAGCGGCAGGGTCGCCAACGGAGAGTCCTACATGGTCCCAACTCTCGGCATCGGTCTTGGGATAGCGTGCCAGCAGGGCACGCTCGAGCTCGGCGACGATCATGCGGCACCCACGATCGAGAGCAGCGTCTGGGCAAACTCGTCCAGATCGTCCGGATTCACGCGGTCATCAAAGGAAATGCGCAGTGCGCCCAATGCCTGCTCGCGACCGATGCCCATCGCGCTCAAAACGTGACTGGGGTCCATATTGCCGCTCGAGCATGCCGAGCCTGCCGATACCTCAAAGCCGGCGGCGTCGAGCTTGATGATGAGCTCCTCGGAGTCCATGCCATCAATGTAGATCGATACCATACCCGGCAGACGATCGGCCTGCGCGTAGTCGCCCATCGTGGCGTGAATGCGAGGATGGGCCGTAAGCGTGGCATAGAGCTTATCGGATAAGGCCTGCAGCGTTGTGCGCTCCTGGGCTACATGGGGCGCTAGCGTGCGGGCGGCAGCGGCAAAAGCCAGCTGGGTACGCAGGTCCTGCGTACCCGCGCGACGTCCGGCTTCCTGTCCGCCGCCAAAAATGCGGGGGCGCAGTGGCGTGCGGGTCTTAACGTAAAGCGCGCCGGATGCCACAGGACCGCCAATTTTATGGGCGGCGACGGACATGGCCTCGACGCCCAGCTCGGCGGCATCGAGCGGAATGTGCAGATACCCCTGGATGGCATCGGTGTGGAACAGGGCGCCCACGGTATGCGCGGCCGCGGCAAGCTCGCGGATGGGCTGCACCACGCCGGTCTCGTTGTTGGCAACCATGATGCTCACGAGCGCCACGTCGTCGCCTAGTAGCTCGACAAGCGCGGCAGGCTCAATGTAGCCTGCACGGCAGGGCTGCACCAGGTCGACGGTAAAGCCGGCAGCACGCAGCAGTGGCAGGTTGTCCAGAATCGAATCGTGCTCGATGGCAGATACGATCACGCGGTTACGCTTGCGATCGCGCTGACGAGCGCCCTCGGCAAGACCGAGCAGCGCCAGCTGGTTGGCTTCGGTGCCGCCGTTGGTCAAAACAATCTCGGACGGGCGAACGCGTGCGCCAAAGCTGCGGGCAATCTCGCGACGCGCCACTTCCAGGCGTGCAGCGGCCTTGCGGCCGAGCGAATGCAGCGAGTTGGGGTTGACGCCGGCAAGCTCGCTGTCGTCGTACTCGCGCTGCGCAAGGCGCGCCTCGGCGCGCATGGGCGTCGAGGCGGCATAGTCAAGATTCACGGGTATGCGGTTTTGACCTGCGGTCATAAGGTTTTATGCCTCCTGTGCGGCCTCGTTGCCCAGCTTCTGCAGCAGCGCAACCTCGGCAGCGGGATCTTCGGACTTAAATACGGCGGAACCTGCGACGAGCACGTTGGCGCCAGCCTTGACGACCTCGGCGATGTTCTTGGAAGAGATACCGCCATCGACCTCGATGAGAGGCGAAACGCCGTGACGCTCGCACATGGCCTTGAGCTCGTGCAGTTTGGCAATGGTACCGGGGATAAAGCTCTGGCCGCCAAAGCCAGGGTTCACGCTCATGGGCAGCACCATGTCGACGACGTCAATGATGCTCTCGAGTACGCACACGGGGGTGGCGGGGTTGAGCACCACGCCGGCCTTGACGCCGCGCTGCTGCAGATGGGTGAGCGTGCGGTGCAGGTGCGTGGAAGCCTCGTAGTGCACGGTGATCATGTCGGCTCCGGCGTCGGCGTACCAATCGACCGTCTCGTCGGGGTTCGACACCATCAGGTGCGCGTCGACCGGCACATCGGTGGAGCGCTTGACGGCCTTAAGGATGTCAACGCCAAAGGTGAGGTTGCCGGTAAAGTGGCCGTCCATGACGTCGAAGTGCACAAGGTCGGCACCGGCGATCTTGTCGAGTTCGCCCTTGAGGTTGGCCATATCGGCCGAAAGGATGGACGGAGCGATTTTAATGGAACTCATGGTAGTAGCCTTTCTGCGCTAGTCGGTGAGTCCGTAGAACTCTTGAGAAGGGACGCGGTCGGTGAGAATCTCGAGCGCCCTATCCAAAGTAACACCGTTGTAGAGCGTTTGCTCCACGGCAAAGGTGAGCGGAATGTCTACGCCCAGCGAACGGGCGAGTTCGCTCACGCTGCGGGCGGCGACGGCGCCCTCGACAACCATATGCGTGCGCGTCTGGTACTCGTCGAGCGAAACGCCGTGGGCAAACTCGTAGCCAAAGGTGCGGTTGCGCGAATGCTCGGAGGTGCAGGTGGCAATGAGGTCACCCATGCCGGCAAGTCCCATGCAGGTCATAGCTTGACCGCCGCGGGCATGCACCAGACGGCTAATCTCGGCCAGGCCGCGCGTCATGATGAGGGCGAGCGTGTTGTCGCCCGCGCCGGTGCCGGCGGAGATGCCGCACACGATGGCGATAACATTTTTCATGGCGCCGCAGACCTCGACACCGGTCATGTCTTGCGACAGATAGATACGGAAGGCCGTGGACAGGAGCAGGTCCTTAAAGGTCTCCCCTATTTGCGGATCTTTGCTGGCGATGACGGCGGCAGATAGTCCGCCGTGGCAGATCTCCTCGGCATGGTTGGGGCCCGAGAGCGCCGCTACGCGCGCCTCGTTGCCGATCTCGCTGGCGATGACCTCGCTCATGAGCAGGCCGGACTCGGGCTCAATGCCCTTGGTGAGGCAGAGCACCGGGGTATCGGCGGCGACAAAGGGCGCAGCCTGGTGGCACACGCTGCGAAGGTGCGTCGAAGGAACGGCAAAGATGATGGTCTCGGCACCGTCGAGCGCCTGCACCAGGTCCGTGGTGGCGATGACGTTGCCGGGCAGCTCGTAGCCCACAAGGTAGCGGGGGTTGCGGTGTTCGGCGTTAATGCCGGCGGCCGTCTGCTCGCTGTGGGCCCACATGGTCACGCGCTCGGCTCGTGCGGCGGCGAGGCCGGCGACGGCGGTTCCCCAGGAGCCGGAGCCAATCAGCGCAACATTCATGACTCTCTCCTACTTATCGTCGGGCTCGGTGACGCGCTTGGTAAACGAGAGCTTGGACTCCTTGCCCGTCATGAGCTTTTTGATGTTCGCACGATGGGCCCACACCACGGTAATGCCGATCAGCGCCATGCAAAACTTGAGGCCCAGGCTGCTGTACGGAAAGACCGCGCAGGCGGCGATGGGAAGGCCGATGGCCGCGGCAAGCGAGCCCACCGATACAAACTTGGTGATGGCGACGGCCACGATAAACATGCCCAGCAGCGAAAGCCCAATGGGCCAGTACCAGGCGAGGATGACGCCCAAGCCCACGGCGATACCCTTGCCGCCGTGGAAGTTGAGGTAGGGCGAGAAGATATGGCCCCATACGGCCGCCAGGCAAATGACGCCGAGCATCCAATCGCCGGGGGCTCCAGGCGCCATGATGCTCACAGGGAAGCCATAGCCCACGCCCGCGATAAGCGGACGGGCGATAAGAACGCAGATAGCGCCCTTAAGACAGTCGAGCAGCAGCGTGAGCGCGGCCACCTTGGGGCCGGCCACGCGCAGGGCGTTGGTGGTGCCGATGTTGCCAGAGCCCGCCTTGCGAATATCGGTGTGATTAAACACGCGACCCAGGATCAAGCCAAACGGAATCGCTCCGATAAAGAACGAGGCCACGGCGCAGATGGCGGTCAGCAGAATCGGATTATGCATCCTTTTGCTCCTTCTTCCTAAAGAAGAGTCGAATGGGCGTGCCGGAAAAATCGAAGGTCGAGCGCATACGGTTCTCCACGTAGCGCTGGTAGGTGTCGTTGACCAGGTCGCTGTGGTTGACGAAGAACGTGAACGTCGGCGGGTTGACGCCCGTCTGGGTTACGTAGTGCATGCGCAGGCGACGCTTGCCGTCCACCACGGTGTGGCCAAACTCGCGCAGGTCGGTGAGGAACGTGTTGAGGCGCGAGGTGGTGATCTTTTGCGAGCGCGTCTTCTCGGCTGCGTCGACCATCGCCCAGATCTTCTCGACGCTGCGACCGGTCAGGGCCGAGATGCGCAGGTACTGAGCCCAGGGAGCCATAACACCCAGACGGCGGTCGACGGTCTCCATGCAGGCCTCACGCTTGCGGTCGTCGTCGAGCAGGTCCCACTTGTTGAGCAGCACAACGATGGCGCAGCCGCGCTCGATGGCCAAGCCCATGACCTTCTGATCCTGCTCGGTGACGCCCACGGAGGCGTCGACGACGAGCAGCGCCACGTCGGCACGGTCGATGGCGCGCAGGCCGCGGACCATGGAGTAGTACTCGATGTTCTCGTATACGGTGCTCTTCTTGCGAATGCCCGCGGTGTCGACCATGCGGTAGTGCTTGCCGTCGCGCTCGACGACGGTGTCGATGGCATCGCGCGTGGTGCCGGCAATGTTCGACACGATGGAGCGGTCGGCGCCCAGGATGCGGTTGAACAGCGAGGACTTACCGGCGTTGGGGCGGCCGATAATGGCCACGTTGAGCGCGTCGGGGAACTCGTCGGCGACCTCGTCCTCCTCCTCGGGCAACAGGGCAACGATGTCGTCGAGCAGGTCGCCCGTGCCGTGGCCGTGAAGGGCCGAGAGCGGCGTGGGCTCGCCGATGCCGAGCGAATAGAACTCCCAGATGTTGTCATTCTCGCGATCGGGGTTGTCGAGCTTGTTTACCAGCAGAAAGACCGGCTTGTCGCAGCGCTTGAGCATGCGGGCGACCGACTCGTCCTCCTCGGTGACGCCGGTGCGACCGTCGACCACAAACAGGATGACGGCGGCTTCCTCGGCGGCGGCAAGGGCCTGGTCGCGGATGGACGTGGCAAAGACGTCGTCGCTCTTAAGCGGCTCAATACCGCCCGTGTCGACGATGGTGAACTCGCGGCCGTTCCAGTCGGCCGTGTGATACGAGCGGTCGCGCGTGACGCCGCGGGACTCGTGGACGATGGCGTCCGAGGTCTGGGCCAGGCGGTTAACGAGCGTGGACTTGCCCACGTTGGGGCGTCCGACGACGGCGACGATAGGTTTCATCTGCTCTCCTTTAATGGTTAGGGTCAGCGGGAATAGTTGAATTGGCGGGCGTTGTGCCAAGGATGTGCTCCAGGGTATCGAGCAGCTCATGCGGCATGGTCGATACCACATGAACCTCGGCGCCGCGACCGGTAAGGCTTGCGAGTAATTCGTCACGATGATACTCGTCAAGGGTCATACCGTCGGCGTTGAACATGAGCTTAGGCACAAAGAGCATAACCCCCGAAAGGTCCTGCGGCAGCTGCTCTAAGATGTCGCAGGCGACGATAAGTCCGGTCACGTCCACGTTGCCGCCAAAGTAGCGGTTCTTGATGGCCGTGACGAAACCGGCGAGGCCGTGCGGCGATTCCACAAAACGCGCCACCGTATCGCGCGCGCTGGCGCCGGAAAGGCACAGGAGGCGCTGGCTGCGCTGGGCAATGCCAGCGCGGACGCGGGCCAGACGCTCGGCGTCGGCGGCAAGTACGTCATCGGTCTCGTCCAGATACGAGCGGATCATGCCGATGCCGTCGTAGTACTGCGGGTAGCCGTCGTAAAAGTCGGCCTCGGGAGGATCGATGCCGGCGTCCAGATAGAACTCGTCGCTCATCTGGAAGGTGTGGCGGCCAAAGCGCTCGTAAGCACGATCCTGGTAGGGACGGATCATGGCAATGGTCTCGCGCGCGAGCTCAGGTTTGTCGCTGTATGACCAGGTAAATCGGTTCTGGTGCTTGGTAAAGCCCAGCGGCACGATGCCCAGGCTCGTGATCTGCTCGTGCTCCTCGCAAAAGCGCAGGGTCTTTTGAAGCTCCTCGCCGTCGTTCATGCCGGGACACAGCACGATCTGCGCGTGGATCTCGATGCCGGCGGCCATGATGGTCTCGAGTACGTCCATGCCGCGCTGGGCGTTGCGGCCCATCATACGACGGCGGACGTCGGGGCTCACGGCATGGACCGACACGTTCATGGGGCTCATGTTGCGGGCGATGACGTTTTGCACGTCCTCGTCGGTGAGGTTCGTGAGCGTGACAAAGTTGCCCTGCAAAAAGCTCAGGCGGTAGTCGTCGTCGCGAATATAGAGCGTTGAGCGGCCGCCCTTGGGCAGCATGGTCATAAAGCAGAACACGCAGGCGTTCACACAGGTACGCATGCCATCGAAGATAGGGCCATCGAACTCAAGGCCCCAGTCCTCTCCCGGGAAGCGGTCGAGCTCGACGGAGGTGACGGTGCCGTCGCGCGGGTCGAATACCTCCAAATCAACGGTGTCGTCGTCGGCCTCCCAAAGCCATACGATCATGTCGGTGAGCGCCTCACCGTTGACCGTGAGCACGCGCATGCCCGGCTCGATACCCACATCCCATGCGGGCGATTCGGGACGCACATTCTTAACGAGCGCGCCCTCACCCGGCTCGGGGTCGCGGCTGCGCCCGTAATCGGCCACCTCGGCGGCGTATGCGGGTACGGTCTGGTCCATGGTTAGCGGCAAAGCTCCTTGATGCGCTCGACGGCGCGCTCGATGTGTTCTTGCGGGGTGGAGGCTCCGGCAGTGATGCCGATGTGGCGCGCGTTGGCAAACCATGCGGCCTGGAGCTCGGAAGCTTCCTCGATGTGATACGTGCGCTCGCAGGCGTCTGCGCAAATCTGCGCCAGGCGGCGCGTGTTGCCCGAGTTCTTGCCGCCCACGACGACCATGCAGTCGCAGCGGTTAGCAAGTGCGGCGGCTGCCTGCTGGCGCTCGCTCGTGGCTGCGCAGATGGTGTTGATCACGCGTAGTTCCTGCACACGCGGGGTGATGGCAGCCACAACCTCGGCGAGGTTCTGCGCGGTCTGGGTGGTCTGCACGACGAGGCCCACCTTGCCCTTGAGCGACAAGGCGTTGGCGTCGGCGGCACAGCTCACGACCTGCGCGTCATCGCCGGCGTGACCCAGAATGCCCTCGACCTCGGGATGCCCCGGCTCACCCACGACGAGTACGCGATAGCCCTCGCGCACCAGCCGCTCGGCGGCCACGTGGACCTTCTTGACGTAAGGGCAGGTGGCGTCGATCACGTTGAGGCCGCGCTTGCGGGCAGCATCGATGGCCTGCGGCACCACGCCGTGGGCGCGGATGATCACGGTGCCGGTTGCTGCGTCGTCCAGGGTTTCGGCCAAGCCAACGCCTGCCTTAGCGAGCTCGCGTACCACGATGGGGTTATGGATGAGCGGACCCAAGGTATGGACCTGAGTGCACTCCCCTGCCTGCGGCGCGGCCGCCAGCGCCATATCGAGCGCACGCTGTACGCCGTAGCAAGTGCCGGCGTGGGCGGCGATCTCGATTGTCGGCGCGGTTGCCTGGTCGGACGTAGCCGCGGCGGTGTTCGTCACGTTCTCGCTCATGGCTAGAACCTGCCCGGATGCTCGGCGCACAGCTCGTCTCGCATGGCGTAGACGCGGTTCATGGCCTCGGATTCAAACCAGGCCAAGCGCTCCGTGCGTTTAAGCCCGGCCGGTGCGTCGGAAAGTGAGACGGCCTTGCCGGCACGAATCCAGCACTTCTTGGGACGCATGAGCTTTTTGCCCGCGGGCGTGATGTCGGACCAGCCACAGATGGCGAGCGGGTTCACGGGTGCCTTGCCCATCTGGGCGATGAGCGCAAAGCCGCCGTGGACCTCGGGCTTGATCTCGCGCGAGCGGATGCGCGTGCCCTCGGGGAAGATCAGAACGTCCTCGCCGCGCTGCAGCGCATGCTGGGCGGCACGCAAGCACTTCATATCGGCAGTACCACGCTCCACGGGGATGCCGCCCACGCGGCTAAAGGCCCAGCGCACAATCTTGCTCTTGGCGAACTCGGACTTAAAGATGGGGCGAATGCGGCGGCCCCCAAAGAACAGCGCCGTCTCCACGGCCAGGAGCTCGGCCATCGAGGTGTGGTTGCAGATGACCACGCTGCCGCGGCCTTCCTGGCGCTCAAACAGAAGATTGGCGTCCTCGACCTTCCAGCGCCACATGAGCTTGGAGAAGGCCCAAAGGATGGCCATGACTACGACGACGGTGCCGCGGATCAGCGCTGGAAACTCGGCGTAGGGGGCGTTGTAATAGTCCTCGGGCGTCTGCTTAAACAGGCGCATGGGCTACCTCCTTTGGTTGATGAGGTCCTCGATGATACGAACGACCTCGTCGATGGTGTGGGCGGTGGAGTCGATGTGCACGGCGTCCTCGGCGGGCACGAGCGGGGCGACCTCGCGACTACTGTCGAGCTTGTCGCGCTGCTTAAGGGCGTCGAGGGTCTCGTCGACCTCAGCCTCGAGCTGCTCGGACGTGAGCGGCTGGGCATCGTTTTGGTGACGCTGAAGCACGCGGCGGCGGGCGCGCTCGCGCGGGTCGGCGGTTAGGAAGACCTTGACCTGCGCGTTAGGGAACACGACGGTGCCGATGTCGCGACCCTCGGCCACGATATCGCGGTCCTCGGCGGCGCGGCGCTGATGGATGAGCATGGCGGCGCGCACGCCCGGATAGGCCGAGACCTTGGACACGTTGGCGTCGACCTGCGGGGTGCGGATGGCGGCCGAAGCGTCCTGGCCGTCAATGGTCAGGCGCGTATCCTCGCCGGTGCCGTTGGTAAAGCGAATTTCGATCTGGACGGCGAGGGCGTCGATTGCCGCCTCGTCGTCCAGATCGATGCCGCGGTCGAGCGCGGCGAAGGTGACGGCGCGATACATGGCGCCCGTGTCGAGCTTGTTAAAGCCCAGCTGGCGGGCGATCTCCTTGGCGATGGTGGACTTGCCGGAACCGGCGGGGCCGTCGATGGCGACGATCATGCAATGCTTCCTTTCGATGATTGACGTGCTGGTATGGTTCGCGGGCGTTAGGGCGCGGCGGGTTGCCTAGCCCGTGTAGCGCTCGCGGTAGGTGTTGCGCTTGGGTGCGGAACCGTGGCTGCCGTGGTGACGCGTGCGGCTGGCGGGCGTGTCTTGGGGCTTGCCTCCGTTGCGTTTGGCGCTCGCCTGCTTGGGCGGGATGCCGCCGGCCTTGAGGATCTGCACCTCTCGGTCGGTGAGCTCGCGCCACGAGCCCTTGGCCACGTCCTTGAGCTCCAGGCCGGCAAAGTTACAGCGGTGCAGGCGAATCACCGGGTGGTGGATCTTATGAATACGGAAACATTATTGAATAGAGCTTGGGTAGAACGCGGGCGTTTAAGGCTTCCTGACGGAATGAATTATCGTGTATTGGTTTTACAGGAACAATCGCATAT
>DBGFJU010000029.1:0-7478 GCA_048529485.1 Collinsella aerofaciens
CGAGGATGCCCCCGAGTCATCTTTCCTATGCGCCATGCGGCCCCCAGGGCACGTGTAGAGTGAGACCCAGGACACCGTAACGGTGGGCGCCGCCCACCGGTCAGCGGCCAGAGCATGGGGGGCACGCCCGGTCCCGTTCCCAACCCGGAAGCTAAGCCCCATCGCGCCGAGAGTACTGCGGGGTCAGCCCGTGGGAGGCCAGGGCGCCGCTGACCGGTGGACGGCACCGAGCCGTACGCTTGAACTTAGAAGGGGGAGGCCTCGCGGCCTCCCCCTTTTTTGCGTTTACGGGCTTTTGTCTCACATAGTAGCTGTGTTTTATAACCCTCGTTTGTCGCATCTTCTGTGAACGGGCTACAATAACTTAGTCTGTGCGATCTGGAGGTGAACATGGCTGAAGCTGGTATCGGCGTTGATATCGTCGAGATTTCCCGCATGAAATCAATTCTTGAAAAGACGCCGTCGTTTGCTCGGCGTGTGTTTACCGAAGAAGAGCGTGCGTATTGCGATGCATCATCGCGTCCCGCTGCTCACTATGCGAGCCGCTTTGCTTCGCGCGAGGCGGTACTTAAAGCTCTCGGCACGGGTTTTAGTCAAGGCGTGGGTCGCAAGGATGTTTCGGTTACGCGTGATAAACTCGGCAAACCGAAGGCGCTGCTTTCGGGCCGTGCTCTCGAGATCGCTCAAGAACTGGGTGTTGTTGAGGTCGCTCTTTCCATTACGCTTACAGGAGACTTGGCCGTTGCGAATGCCATCGCGATTACCGAAGATGCTCGGCCTAAGCCAAAAGAGGAAAAGGTGAGCACCAAGAAACGCGTAGCGCAGACATTTAAAGAGGCTCGCTCTGTTTTAGATGAGCTTGAGCAGCTGCAGAATTCAGCATTGACGGAGCACCTGGGCGATGCTTCGCAAGATACGCTAGGAGCATAGATGAAACCGGTTTTGAGTACCGAAGAAGTCGTTCGTCTCGAGGATATCATCGAACGCGAAGGGACTTCGAAGGCCGAGCTTATGGAGCTAGCGGGTGAGTTTGCCGCCAACGAGGTCTTGAAGCTCAATCCCGATCGGGTTCTCGTTCTGGTCGGTTTTGGTAATAATGGCGGCGACGGTTGGGTTGCCGCCGATATCCTGAGCCATAAGGGTGTGGACGTGGATATCGTTTCTCCGGTTGAGCCGGATGAGATTCCTGCTGCTCTGGCACGTCATGTTGCTCGTCGTACTGCCGGCCGCGATGTGCACGTTTGCGTCGGCCCCTCGCGTGACGAACTCGAGGTTTTGATCGATAAGGCCGATGTTGTTGTCGATGCCATTTTTGGTACCGGTTTCCACGGAAATCTGCGTGCGCCGTTCTCCATCTGGATTCCTACGGTCAATGAATGCGCCGATTGTGTCGTATCCATTGATGTTCCCTCGGGCCTGAATGCCGAGACGGGCGTTGTTGATGACGACTGCATTCGTGCCGAGCATACGGTGACGATGATTGCGCCCAAGATTGGTCTGTATAGCGCTGATGGTCCTGAGTATGCTGGCGATTTGATCTGCGGCAATCTTTACGACCGTCTTGACGAGGTCATCGATGATGTCGACCACGCCGCCGAGATTGTCGAGCCCGGTGACTTAGTTGATTACTTTGCCCCACTACCTACGAATATCGATAAGTACTCCCGTGGCTCTGTGCTTATTGTCGCCGGATCTGCGCAATATCCTGGTGCTGCCATTATGGCGGCCAAGTCTGCAGCTCGCGCGGGTGCTGGTTACGTGGCAGTCGCGGCTCCTGACGCCTGCGCCAATCTTATTCGCATGGCACTTCCTTCGATTCCCGTCTTTGCTATTCCGTCTGATTCCCGCGGCTCCTTTGGCGCCGCTGCGCGCATGACTGTGTGCGAGATTGCAAAGAAGTACAGCTGTGTACTGTGCGGTCCCGGTATGACGACATCTGCCGGCGCTATGCAGGTGGTTTCGGGCTTGCTCGAGCTTGATGTGCCGCTTATCTTGGACGCCGATGCACTCAACTGCCTTGCTAAGATTGCCATTGACGGTATTGATAGTAATCCCGAGATGTATCGTCGCGAGCAGCCGTTGGTTATGACGCCGCACTATCGTGAACTTTCGCGTCTGGTTGCCGGTGACGAGGTGAACGACCTTGGTACTGCGATTGCAGCCGCGCAGAAGGTTGTCTGGGCTGCAGGCTCTGACAATCTGGTGGTCATTGCCAAGGGGCCGACGACGGCTATCTGTGGCGTTGAGCGTGTGCTGCTGCCGCTCTCGGGTCCGGCTTCTCTGGCAACTGCCGGTTCGGGTGATGTCCTCGCGGGTATTTTGGCCGGCACGCTTGCCACCATGCGCGACGAGATGGATCGTTGGGAGTTGCTGTATTCGTACGCCGTCGCACTTCACAGCTACGCCGGTTTTGCCGCGGCGACGGAGTATGGTGAGAAGAGCGTCATCGCGACCGATCTTATCGACTTGATCGGTCCGGCCATGGAACTGGCGGCAAAGGATGCGCTCGAAGATCTGGGAATCATGGACGAAGGGTCGGATGACTAATCATGAATAAAGCCGATTTGACGCGCTGGTCCTGGGTCGAGATCGACCGCGGGGCGCTCCGTCGCAACACGAGGGCCTATAAGAACTTGCTGAATCCACGTCAGCGCCTGTGCTGCGTGGTCAAGGCCGATGCTTATGGCCATGGAGCTGTTGAGTGCGCCAAGATCATGTATTCGGCCGGTGCCGACATGTTTGCCGTGGCGACGGTTAACGAGGGCGTTGAGCTCCGACAGGGCGGGATTACGAAACCCATCCTCATCCTAAGCGAGCCGCCTATCGAGGCCATTCCGACGTTGCTCGAGTTTGATATCATGCCTTCGGTCTATACGTCTGACTTTGCTCTTGCGTATGGCGAATGTGCCGTCGCGGCGGGCAAAGTGGGCAAGTATCATCTCGCCATCGAGACGGGCATGAATCGTATCGGCGTTCACTACACGCAGGTGCTCGACTTTGTCCGCGGTATAAATTTCCATCGCGGTATTCAGTGCGACGGCGTATTTACGCACTTCGCCACGGCCGATGAACCTTCGGGCTGGGACTACAAGCTGCAGTGTCAGCGCTTTACCGAGGCCGTTCAGGCCATTAAGGATGCGGGTTTTGAGTGCGGTATCGTGCACTGCGCCAACACGCCGTCCTCGATGCTCGACCCCTCGATGCATTTTGATATGATCCGCGCCGGCGTTGGCTTGTATGGCATGCAGCCGTGCGAGCTGAGTGGCCGCGTGATGCAGCTTGATCCCGTTATGAGCGTCCATGCGCGTGTGACGCGCGTGGCACACCCTGCGATGGGTGAGGGCGTGGGCTACGGTTTTACCTACCGCGTACCGCGTACGCGCGTTCAGATCTGCACGCTGCCGATCGGTTATGCCGATGGCCTATCGCGTACGCTTTCCAATCGTATGGATGTGCTGTATCGCGGCGAGCGTGTGCATCAGGTTGGCAATATCTGCATGGACCAGTTTATGGTCGCCATTCAGTCCAACCCGGCACACGAGCTTCCCGAGGCCGAGTATGGTGACGAGATGATCATTGTCGGCCGCGATGGCGATGCCGAGATCACTATGGACGAGATGGCCCGACTGCGCGGAACGATTAACTACGAGGTCGCCTGCGGCTTTGGCATGCGTCTCGACAAGGTCTACGTGTAGGAGCCGCTATGGGCGTCATGCACATCCCCGGCCATACCCATCAGGCACCACGTGAGGTCGCACTCGAGGAAATTGAGGCCGTTCTGGGCGATTGTCACCTCTGCCAGCTCTACCAGTCGCGTCACAATATCGTGTTTGGCGTGGGAAACCCCCGCGCTCGCGTGATGTTTATTGGTGAGGCGCCGGGCCGCAATGAGGATTTGCAGGGCGAGCCCTTTGTGGGGGCGGCAGGCGAGGACCTCAACGGCATTTTGTCGCTGGCGGGCCTCAAACGCGAAGACGTCTACATTGCCAACGTGCTTAAGTGCCGCCCGCCGGGAAACCGCAATCCGCGTCCCGAGGAAGTGCTGGCTTGCTCGCCGTTTTTGCGTGAGCAGATTCGAAGCATCTGGCCCGATATTATCGTGACGCTCGGCAACCCCGCGACGCACTTTGTGCTTAAGACCGAGATTGGCATTACTAAGCTGCGCGGCAGGTTCCACCAGATGGGGCATTTTGTAGTAATGCCCACGTTCCATCCGGCAGCAGCGCTGCGCAATCCGGCGTGGCAGGAGCTGCTGGAGGAAGACTTTAAGATGCTGGGCGACTATCTGGAGCGACATCCCGCACCAGAGGACGCCTCGGAATAATAAGGAGCATATATGTCCCTGGAGCGCCTGGGGGTAGGTACTTACAAAACGACTTGCGCTGCCGATACGGAGTACTTTGGCGAGCTAATTGCACCGTGCCTTGAGGACGGCGATGTGCTCATCCTGACCGGTGGCCTGGGAGTGGGCAAAACTCACTTTACCAAGGGCGTCTCGCGCGGGCTGGGCGATGAGCATATGGTTACGAGCCCTACGTTTGCGCTCATGGCCGTTCACGATCAAGGTCGTATTCCGCTGTTTCACTTTGATCTATACCGCCTGGAGCATGCCTACGAGCTCGAGGATACGGGCATTTTCGATGTGCTGGGCTATGAGGGTGCTTGCTTGCTGGAATGGGGCGAACAATTCCAGGACGAGCTGACGGATGAGTATCTTTCGGTGACGCTCAAGCGTGATGAGGGCGACAGCGATGTGCGAACGATAACGCTCGAGGCACACGGTGACCGCGCAATGGAGCTTTCCCATTTGATTGATAAGGCTGTACAAGATGAGCTTGCATAACGACAACGCGCTGGTGGTGGCGCTCGATACCTCGACCGACATGCTTGCCTGCGCGGCAAGCTGGATTGATGGGCAGACGGGCGAGACGAAGCTCGTGAGTGGCGACCACATGTGTCGCCGTCACGCCAACGTTGAGCTCGTGAATACCGTTGATGGCGTGCTGGCTCAAGCCGGTCTGGATCGCAGCGATGTTGGTTACTACGTGGTCGGCCGCGGCCCGGGGTCGTTTACGGGTGTGCGCATCGGCATCTCCACTGCCAAGGGCCTCGCGCGCGGTGCCAATGTTCCACTGCTGGGCGTGTCGACGCTCGACGCTTGCGCTTGGACGGCGTGGAAGGCTGGCGTGCGCGGCAAGCTTGGTATCTTGGCCGATGCCATGCGCGGTGAGGTATATCCGGCACTATATATGCTGGGCGATGAGGGTCCCGAGCGTCAATTTGAGCGCGAACACGTGGTCAAGGCCGCCGTGGCGCTCGATGAGTGGCGCCGAGCAGCGGACTGGGACCAGGTTCAGCTGACCGGTGACGGTCTCGTGCGCTATGGCAAGCTGCTGGGTGAGGACGAGACCGCCCGCTGCGTGGAGCGCGACCTGTGGTGGCCTTCGGGCGAGGGCTTGCTGCTCGCGCACGCTGCGGGTGACGGCGATCCGGCTCGCGTCCTGCCGATTTACACGCGCCTTTCGGATGCCGAGGAAAACGAGCGCAAGCGTCTTGGTCTTGCCGAGAGTGCGCAGAGCGAAATTACGGGCGTTGCCGATGAGCTTGCCGGTCGTCATCTGCAGTTCCGTCCCATGGGCGCGGCGGATGCCGAGGGCGCGAGCGCGCTGGAGGCTGCCTGCTTTGAAGGTGCCGGACACGAGGCGTGGACGCCGGGCATGTTCCTGTCCGAACTGGGCGAGGACGTCGCTGCGCCGCGTAGTTGGTGGGTGGCACACGACAACGGCAAGCTGCTGGGCCTTGCCGGCGGTATGGTCGTGGACGGTGATGTGCAGATTCTGGATGTCGCCGTCGACCCGGCACATCGCCGTGAGGGCATTGCCCGCAAGCTGCTGTCGCACGTGAGCTATGATGCCCAGATGCTCGGCTGCACCACGGCTTCGCTCGAGGTCGAGGACGGCAACGAGGGAGCGATCGCGCTTTATAACGTTCTGGGCTTTACCGAGGCAGGACGGCGCCTCGGCTACTATGGTGCCGGCAAGGATGCCATCGTCATGACGGCTCCGCTGCCCCTGGTGCTTCCGGTCGACAATGCTTCGCCCGAGCCGACGGCGGCAGAGCAGCGCGTATGGCCGCTGCCTGCGCCTGGGCGCTCCGAGGGGGAGCGTGCCGAAATTGAGCGCCGCCGCCTAGTGCTCGCTATCGAGAGTTCCTGCGACGAGACGGCCGTGGCGATTATCGATGCGGATGGCAATATGTTGGCCAACCAGGTGTCGACACAGATTGATTTTCATGCCCGCTTTGGCGGCGTGGTGCCCGAGATCGCCTCGCGCAAACACGTTGAGGTGATTGTGAGTGTCGTGGATGCGGCGCTCGAGGATGCCGCAGCATCGCTTGGTCTTGAGGGTGGAGCCATTGCCCCCAGCGAGCTTGCCGCCGTGGGCGTGACACAGGGTCCGGGCCTGGTGGGCGCCCTCGTGGTGGGCGTTGCCTTTGCCAAAGGCTTTGCCTACGCTGCCGGTAAGCCGCTCGTATGCGTCAACCATCTGGAGGGGCACCTGTTTGCCAACCTGCTGGCGCAACCCGACCTCAAACCGCCGTTTATCTTCACGCTTGTCTCGGGTGGGCACACCATGCTCGTGCACGTGAAGGCGTGGGGCGACTACGAGGTGTTCGGTGAGACGCTCGACGACGCCGTGGGCGAGGCCTTCGACAAGGTGGCCAAGGCGTTGGGCCTGGGCTATCCCGGTGGCCCCATCATTTCCAAGCTGGCCGAGACAGGCAATCCCCGCGCGATTGATTTCCCCCGTGCGCTCAACAGCAGGGGAGACTATCGTTTCTCGCTTTCGGGCCTTAAAACGGCCGTGACGCTCTACATCGAGCAGGAGACCAAGGCCGGGCGCACGATTCACCTGCCCGATCTGGCAGCTTCGTTTGAGGCAGCTGTCTTTGACGTGCAGTACAAGAAGGCCAAAAACGCATTGCACGCTACCGGATGCAAGGAATACTGCATCGGCGGCGGCGTCTCGGCCAACCCGCATCTGCGCGAGATGATGATCAAGAAGCTTGGGCGTCAGGGGATTCGCGTAACGGTGCCGCCCTTGTCTGCCTGTACCGATAACGCAGCCATGATCGCGGAGGTCGCTCGCCGTAAATTCGACCGAGGTGAAATCTCGCCGTTCGACGTCGACGCCGATCCGAACATGACGCTGTAGTCGCAAAGGCGCGGTCCCCGACCGGAGGGGCCGGATATAAGGTTTCCTGCTCTACAGTCCTGCGCAAGACGAAGGCCACATTAAGTGGCCTTCTTTGCGTGCGGAACTCGCGATAAAGTTCATATGCGCCGCCCGGCTCCCACGGCTCTCAGGGGCTCCCATCCCAAATGCGGAGCAAAGCTCCGCACACCATCTTTTTCTTTCAGCTAAAGCACGCCGGAAATTCGACGCAGCTGGCTAACCTTGCCGGCCGTTGTCGCCGCC
>DBGFJU010000030.1:0-9940 GCA_048529485.1 Collinsella aerofaciens
GCGTGCGAGCTCAGAGCTAAAGAACGGGAGAGACAGTGGACGAGGAAGCAAGCATCATCCTGGGGGATGCCATCGCCTTTTGCCAGCGCGACGGCCAAGATGCACGCCTCATCAACATGCTGGGGCAATCGCGCGCCATAAGCCTGACCGAAGATACGCTCACGATCGAGGCCCCCTCGCGCTTTGCCATCGCGCAGCTCAAAAAGCATCAGCCGACTATTGAGGCCTATCTGGAAGAAATCGCCTTTGCACCGATTGCTCTCGACATCGTGGCACCGCAAGGCGCCGCGACGGAATCCGCTGCCGCCACGGCGCCCGCCACGGCTCCCGCTGCTTCCCCGGCGGTGCCGGCCTCCGCAGGCGATGTGCCGACAATCGAGCACCAGCACAGCGATGTTTCCCGTGAAACAATGGCACCGTTGACGAGCGCGGCGGCGACGTCAACGAACGCACCCGTCACGCACATGCCCATCGCTCACGACGCAGCGGCGGGCGCGGATTCGGGCATTGCAATCAAGAACACGCTCTCGGCCGACGATTTTCGTCGCATGATGAACCAGATGAAGGGCGGAGCGCCGACTAAATCCACGCAAGCTGCGGCCCCCGCTTCACCCATGCCAGCACCGACTGTGCCGGCCGAGCAGAATACGGATGGAGCCCCGCTCGCCGCGAACTCAAAATTTACCTTTGAGAACTTTGTCTACGGCCCCGAGAACAGCCATGCCTATCGCTCGGCACTCAAGTTTGCCGCCCTCGCGGACGAGCGCGGCACATGCACATCCCTGTTCATCTATGGCAAATCGGGGCTGGGCAAGACCCATCTGCTGCTCGCCATCAAAAACGAGCTCGCCGAGAAGTCGCCCGAGATCAAGGTCAAGTATGCCAACTCCCAGGCATATCTGGACGACCTGATGACCGAGTTCGACCGTCAAAAGAAGAGCAACGCCCCCATCATGCAGGCGTACCACGGCGTGGACGTGCTCATCATCGATGACATCCAAAACATCATCGGCAAGCGCGCGAGTGTGGACTACTTTTTCCAGCTCATGGACGAGTTCATCCGCAACAACAAGAAGGTCGTCATCGCGGCAGACCGCGCCCCCAAGGACCTGAGCATGGACGAGCGTCTGACCAGCCGCTTCAACGCCGGAATGCTCTGCCTGGTCGCAGAGCCCAGCTACGAGATGAAATACAAGATCTTGCAGCGCTATTACGAGAACACCATCGTCGCCGCTCCCGAGGCGGGCGACGACTCACTGCTGGCGGCCTATGGGGGCGACGGCGGGCACCTGACCGACGAGCACTTTAAACACATGGCCGAGGTCTCGGGCACCAACATCCGCGAACTCGAGAGCTTTTGCGAGCGCTGCGCCGGCGAGGCGGGCGACCGCGAGCGCGAGGGCGGAGAGCTCACCTTTGACGATATCGACGCCATCGCCAGCCAGTACTTCGACACATCGGCCAAAAAGATCAACGTCCAGACGGTTCAGTCCGTCATCGAAGAGCAGTACGGCGTGACGCACGAGGAGCTCATCGGCCCGCGTCGCAACGCCAATATCGCCAAAGCACGCCATATCGCTATCTACCTGGCCATCGAGATGTGCGAGATGACGACCACGGCGGTGGGCGCCGAATTTGGCAACCGCAACCACTCGACCGTCAGCACGAGCTACAAAAAGGTCCAGAAGATGATCCAGGAAGACCGCACCGTCACCGAAGATCTCAAATCGTTGCGCGATAAAATTACACTGCGCTCGTAGGGAAATAGAGACACCTGTTGAAAACTTGTCGAAACCACGGGCATAAGGTGTCTAAAACCCAACCCGCGGTGATGAAAAGTTTTTCGCAGGTTTTGAACGTGGAAAACCACCCCCGTTGCACACAGGTTGCTGTCGATTTTCTTTCTGGGTCTGACCTGCGTCTTTGGGAGTAATCAACAGTTTCGTCAGTGCTATTACTATTATTAAGATATTTATATCTAAAGAAAGGTATTAAAAGATGAAGTTCACCGTCAGCCAGAGCTCGCTTACACAAGCCATCGGCGTCGTTATGAAGGGTGTCGCTTCGGCATCCACCCTTCCCATCCTGTCGGGCGTGCTCGTCAAGGCGCAAGACGGCATCTTGGAATTCCAGACCTCTAACTACACCATCTCGATCCGTCATCGCATCGCGGCGCATGTCGAAGAAGAGGGCGAGATGGTTATCCCCTGTAAGATGCTCTCCAATATCACCAAGACCCTCCCCGATGCCCCGGTCACCTTTGAGCTGTCCGAGCGCCAGGTGCTGATTGGTTGCGAGAAGAGCTCGTTCCGCCTGAACACGCTCGATGCCAATGACTTCCCCGAGTTTCCGGCCTATGCCATCGAGAGCGCCGTGGAACTGCCGACCGATATCTTGTCCGAAATGGTCGGCCGCGTGTGGCGCGTCACCTCGACCGACAAGGCCCGCCCCATCCTGGGTGGCGTGCACATGAAGGTCGAGAACAACACCGTGCGCCTGGTGGCGACCGATTCCTTCCGCTTGGCCGTGTGCGATACGCAGGTCGAGACCTCAACCCTCGAAGGCTCCTTTGAACTCAACGTTCCGGCCGACGCCTTTAACGACGCGCTGAACATCATGGCCAGCCAGACGACCATCATGATCGGGGCTACCGACACCCAGGTCGTCTTTGAGGCCGGCAACACCACCTACGTGTCGCGCCGCATCGAGGGCGTGTACCCCAACTACAAGCAGCTCATCCCCGATTCGTGCGTGACGAGCGTCAAGATCGACGTCGCCGCCTTTAACGCCGCCCTCAAGCGCGTGGCCGTTATCGCGAGCGCCAACCCCGCTGTCAAGTTCGAGATCGATGTCGAGAACGGGCAGATGGGCCTATCCTCCATTTCCAATGACCAGGACCTTGCGCAGGAGACGATCGATGTCGAGGCCGAGGGCGAGTCGGGCACCATCGCCTTCAACTACCACTACATCTTCGGCTGCCTCAATGCCCTGTCCAAGGAGAAGGAGATCACGCTGGAGCTCAAGAGCTACTCGCAGGCGGGCATCTTCAAGTCCTACGACAAGATCAACTACCTGTACCTGGTCATGCCGGTCCGCATCTAGCGCTGCGCCATGACCATGTTCGCCCGCGATCTTTCCGTCGCGCACTACCGCAGTTTCGAGAGCTATTGCCTTGCCCTGGACGAGGGCGTGACGATACTTGCGGGACCCAACGCGGCGGGAAAGACCAATCTCATAGAGGCGCTGCAGCTGCTGACGAGCGGCGCCTCGTTTAGGCATCCGACCGCAGCCGAGCTCGTCCATGACGGCGTGGGCTCGTGCAAGGTCGAGCTGAGGCTCGAGGGCGACGGCCGCGTGCTTGATATGGGATTGAGCGCGGAGGACGGTAAGCGCTCGTTTAGCCGCAACGGCAAGAGATGCTCTGCCGCCGGTGTGCGCGGGGTTCTGCCGAGCGTGCTGTTTTGCCCCGACCATCTGGACATGGTTAAGCGAGGCGCCAGTGTGCGCCGCGCCGCCCTCGATGACTTTGGCATGCAACTGAGCGCACGCTATGCCGATCTTGCGAGCACCTATGGGCGCTGCGTGACCCAGCGTAACGCCTTGCTCAAGGAGACCTGGTGCTGCCGTGAGATGCTCGGCGCGTGGAACGATTCGATTGCCCGCGCGGGCTCGGCCCTGCTCGTGCACCGGTTGGCCCTAATCGACCGGCTGGCGGGCCATGTGCGCACTGCCTACGGGCAAGTGGCGTCCGGTGAGGCTGCCAACGTGACCTATACGTCCACGCTGGGGGATTTGCCCCAGGTCGAGGATCGCGAAGAGCTGAAGGGCTGGGCGTACGAGCGCATGCTGGCCGCCCTTGATGAGCACGCCGACGAGGAAATTCGCCGCGGCGTGACGTTGGTGGGACCGCATCGCGACGAGATTGAATTTACCGTGGCGGGTCGCTCCGCTCGTTCATTTGCCAGCCAAGGACAGCAGCGAACGTTGGTACTGTCCTGGAAGGTGGCCGAGGTGGCCGTGGCTCGCGATGTTCTGGGTACTGCTCCGCTGTTGCTTCTGGACGACGTGATGAGCGAGCTCGACGGCGAGCGCCGCGGTGCTTTTCTGCGGCTGATCGGCGATGATATCCAAACGGTCATAACCACGACCAACTTGGGATACTTTACCGATGACCTGCTTGATCGAGCCAAGGTGGTGAGCATGGGTGAGACGTGCTAATTACGAGCGCGAGAGCGAGACGGTCGCCTTCAGTGGGTTTTTGAACGCAGAGCGCCAGCGCATCCTGGCGTCGGCGACGCCTGAGCGCCGTGCGCAGATGGAGGCTGCCGAGGAGTCGCGCGCGGTCTATCGCGCGTGGAACGCGGTGTGCTCGGGCACGCGCGAGGGGCGGCATGTGACGGGTCTGCGCTACCTGCCCGAGTCCAATGAGCTGCTGGTATATCTCGATTCGCCCTCGTGGACGCAGGAAATGACGCTGTTGCGTGAGATCATCCGCGCGCGCATGGAGCGCGCCGGTGCGCACGTGGACGGCCTGGTGTTCAAAACCACCGCACCCGGTCACACGCCGCCCGCCGCCAAGGAGCGCCTGCGCCCGGCGACGACCGAGCGCCCGCCGGCCCCGCACGCCGACCTAAGCGAGGCCGAGCGCACCGAGATTGAGCGCCAAGTGGCACCCATCGAAGACCAAAAACTGCGCGAGGCCCTCGAGAATGCCATGAGAGCCAGTGCCGAGTGGGCCAAGGGCGTGCAAAGCAAAAAAGAGCCTTAAATCGCATCTGGTGGCCTTGTAGAGCCAAATACCCTCGTTCCCGAGGGTATTTTTTTACGATAAACTAGTAAGGCTGTACACATTTTCTTGACTGAAGGAGGACGTGTGGCAAACGAAAACGATTACGATGGCGGCGAGATTAAGATTCTCGAAGGTCTCGAGGCCGTTCGTAAGCGCCCGGGCATGTATATCGGCTCGACGAGCGCCAGCGGTCTGCATCACCTGGTGTGGGAGATCGTTGACAACTCCGTCGACGAGGCCATGGCCGGTTTCTGCACCGAGATCCAGGTGACGGTCCACGCCGACAACTCCATCACGGTCGTCGACAACGGGCGCGGCATCCCCGTCGACGAGCACCCTGTTAAAAAGATCCCGACGCTCGAGGTCGTCATGACGATCTTGCACGCCGGCGGTAAGTTCGATAACTCGGCCTATAAGGTCTCGGGCGGCCTGCACGGCGTGGGCATCTCCGTCGTCAACGCCCTGTCCAAGCGCGTGGTCGTTCAGGTTCGTCGCGACGGCAACACCTACGAGATGGAGTTCTCGCGCGGCAAGACCGTCAAGAAGATGGAGGTCGTGGGCACCTCGGATTCGACGGGCACCACCGTCACCTTCTGGCCCGACGACGAGATCTTCGAGACCTGCATCTACGATTTCGATACGCTGCACAACCGTCTGCAGGAGACGGCGTTCCTCAATAAGAATCTCAAGATCGTGCTGACCGACGAACGCGAAGCGACTCCCCATGTGGAGGAGTTTTGCTACGAGGGCGGCATCATCGACTTCGTCAAGTTCCTCAACGAGGGCAAGGACGTCCCCGAGGCCTTTAAGGAGCCCATCTACATCGAGGGCAAATCGGACCCGGACGCGCCTGTGACCAAGATGGGCGAGGTCGAGGTTTCCCTGCAGTGGAATAGCGGTTACGGCGAGAATGTCATGTCGTTTGCCAACGACATCTACACCCCCGAGGGCGGCATGCACCTTGAGGGCTTCCGCACGGCGCTCACCCGCGTAATCAACGATTACGCGCGCAAGCAGAACCTGCTCAAGGAAAAAGACGCCAACCTGACCGGCGACGATGTGCGCGAGGGCCTTTCGGCCGTTATCTCGGTCAAGCTGCCCGACCCGCAGTTTGAGGGCCAGACCAAGGCCAAGCTCGGCAGCTCCTATATGCGCGCGCTCACGCTCAAGATCGTGACCGACGGCCTTGCCGATTACCTCGAGGAGCATCCCAAGCCCGCTCGCGAGATCGTCAAGAAGGCGCAACAGGCCTGCAAGGCGCGCAATGCCGCCCGCAAGGCGCGCGAGGCGACCCGCCGCAAGAGCCTGCTCGAGACGGCGTCCCTGCCCGGTAAGCTCGCCGACTGCTCGGTGCGCGATGCCGAGCTGACCGAGCTCTTCATCGTAGAGGGCGACTCGGCAGGCGGTTCGGCCAAGGACGGCCGTCGCCGAGACATCCAGGCGATTCTGCCCCTGCGCGGCAAGATTTTGAACGTCGAACGCGTTGGTGACCATCGCGCGTTCTCGAGTGACACCATCCAGTCGCTGATTACCGCGATCGGCTGCGGCGTCACGACGAGTGCCGGCGACGGCGGCGACTTCGATATCACCAAGGCGCGCTACCACAAGATCATCATCATGACCGATGCAGACGTCGACGGTGCGCATATCCGCATCCTGCTGCTGACGTTCTTCTACAAGTACATGCGTCCGCTGATCGATGCCGGCTACGTCTATGTTGCCTGCCCGCCCATCTTTGGCATTAAGGTTCGCAACAAGATCCACTACGTGTATCCCAACGGCCGCCAGCCCGAAGACGAGATCCTGCGCGACACCATCCAGAGTCTGGGCCTGAACCCCGACGATAACGACGAGGACGGCAAGGCCAAGGACGGCAAGATTACCAAAAAGCGCAAGGGCTATACCGTCCAGCGCTACAAGGGCCTGGGCGAGATGGACCCCAAGCAGCTTGCCTCGACGACGATGGACCCCAAGACCCGCATCCTGCAGCGCGTGTCGATCGAGGACGCCGTGGTGGCAGACCGCGCCGTGCGCGAGCTGATGGGTTCCGAGGTCGGCTATCGCCGCGAGTACATCGAGAAGCATGCACATGATGCACGATTCCTTGACGCTTAAGAGGAGGTAACGTGGCAGACGATATCAACAATAACGAGGGTATGGACGAGGCCGGCGATGCCGGTATGCCCGATGATCTGAAGCGCCTGCTTGCCCGTGCCGAGCAGGGCGAGGACGGCGATCCGGACGCCTATAACCCCGATGCCGATGATGATGAGGAAGAAGACGACGACGCCGAGCTCGAGGAGAGCTTTGGCGAAGTCGATCGCGGCGCCTCGGCCGGCGAGGATATCAACGGCGGCCAGCTCCAGATTTCGGAGTTTGGCCGCGAGATGAAGCAGTCGTTCATCGAGTATTCGATGTCGGTCATCACGGCGCGCGCCCTGCCGGACGTGCGCGACGGCTTAAAGCCGGTGCACCGCCGCATCCTGTACGCGATGAACGAGAGCGGCATCTACCCCAACCGACCGCACAAGAAGTCGGCCTGGACGGTCGGCGAAGTTATCGGTAAGTACCACCCGCACGGCGATTTCGCGGTCTATGAGGCCATGGTCCGCCTGGCGCAGTGGTTCTCCATGCGCACGCCACTCATCGACGGTCACGGCAACTTCGGCAACATCGACGGCGACGGCGCGGCGGCCATGCGTTACACCGAGAGCCGCCTGGCAAAGCCCGCCATGGAACTGTTGCGTGACTTGCAGAAGGATACCGTCGACTGGCAGCCCAACTACGACGAATCGCTCGCCGAGCCCGTGGCGCTGCCTGCGCGCTTCCCCAACCTGCTGGTCAACGGCAGCCAGGGCATCGCCGTCGGCATGGCCACCAACATCGCTCCGCATAACCTCACCGAGGCGATCGAGGCCACCTGCTACCTGATCGACAACCCCGACGCCACCGTCGACGAGCTCATGCAGATCATGCCCGGTCCGGACTTCCCCACCGGCGCCATCATCATGGGCAGCGCCGGCATTAAGCAGAGCTACGAGACCGGCCGCGGTTCCATTACCGTGCGTGCCAAGGCACATGTGGAGTCCACCAAGACCGGCCGCAGCCGCCTGGTCTTTACCGAGATTCCCTACATGGTCAACAAGGGCACCCTGCAGGAGAAGATCGCCCAGCTCGTCAACGACAAGCGCATCGAAGGCATCTCGGATATGCGCGATGAGTCCAACCAGAAGGGCATCCGTCTGGTCATCGAGCTCAAGAAGGGCGTCATTCCGCAGGTCGTGCTCAACAACCTGTATAAGTACACCTCGCTGCAGACGACCTTTGGCGCCAACAACCTGGCGCTCGTCAACGGCGTTCCCAAATGCCTGAGCCTGCGCGAGATGCTGCAGCACTACATCGATCACCAGGTCGACGTCGTCACCCGCCGCACCCGCTTCGACCTTAAGAAGGCCCAGGCGCGTGCCCATATCCTCGAGGGCTACCTGATGGCCCTTGACCATATCGACGAGGTCATTAGCATCATCCGCTCCTCGCAGACCGACTCCGAGGCCAGCAGCCGCCTGATCGAGCGCTTTGGTTTTACGCCCGAGCAGACCACGGCCATCCTCGAGATGAAGCTGCGTCGCCTGACCGGCCTGGAGCGTGACAAGATCCAAGAAGAGTTGGACGGCCTGCGCCGCGCCATCGCCTACTACGAGGACCTGCTGGCGCATGAGGAGAAGATCCTGGGCGTCATCAAGGAGGAGATGCGCGAGATCTCCAAGAAGTTCGGCGATAAGCGCCGCACCGAGATCAGCCAGGTTGAGAAGGACTTGGACGTCGAGGACCTCATTGCCGACGAGGATATGGTCGTGACCATCACCCACACCGGCTACGTTAAGCGTATCCCGGTGGCTGCCTACCGTGCCCAGAAGCGCGGTGGCAAGGGCGTGTCGGGCGTCAACCTCAAAGAGGACGATGTTATCGACGAGATGTTCATCGCGTCCACGCACGAGTATGTGCTGTTCTTCTCGAGCAAGGGCAAGGTCTATCGCCTGAAGGTGCACGAGCTGCCGGTGGGTACGCGCCAGGCGCGCGGTACCGCGATCGTCAACCTGCTGCCCTTCGAGGAGGGCGAGAAGATCGCGAGCGTCATCAGCTGCCGCGAGTTCCCTGCCGACGAGTACCTGATGTTTGCCACCAAGAGTGGCATGGTCAAGAAGACCGTGATGAGCGCTTACGATCGTAGCCGCCGTGATGGACTCATTGCCATCAACCTGCGCGACGACGACGCACTGCTGAACGTGCGCCGCGTGCGCGAGGGTGACAAGATTATCCTGGCCACCACCGCGGGCAAGGCGATTATGTTCTCCGAGGAGCAGGTGCGCGCCACCGGCCGCGATACCAGCGGCGTTCGCGGTATCGGTCTGAAGGACGGCGTGAGCGTTCTGGGCATGGAAGTCACTAACGGCAACGGCGATCTGTTCGTCATCACCGAGCGCGGCTACGGCAAGCGCACGCCGGTTGCGGACTACCCGGAGCAGAATCGCGGCGGCCAGGGCGTCTACACCATCCAAATGACCGAGCGTAAGGGTAACCTCGCGGCCATGAAGACAGTGGGCCCGCAGCACGAGCTGTTCATCGTGACGGAGGGTGCGACGGTCATTCGCGTCAAGACCGACGAAATCAGCCAGACTGGCCGCGCCACCCAGGGCGTCAAGATGATGACCGTCGACGACAACGACCGCATCTGCGCCGTGGCCCGCATGACGGCCGCCAAAGAGAAGCCCGAAGGCGAAGCTACGGAAAACGGCTCTGCTTCCGAAGAAACCCCTGTCGATCTAGGCGACGGCAACGACATGCCAGAAGATCTCCTAGACGAGTAAGAGGCCCTAGCTGGTAAAAATTATCAGACCCCATATATCGGCGGTCGGCGCACTGCGCGCCGACCGCTTTTTTGAAAACCTTGGGACTCGTGTTCGCCACGGTCGCGCGGCGGCATGATAGCGTATCCCCATCCACTCACGTAAACATAATAATTGTAATCATTATCTCTATACATTCTTATTGATGACGGTCCAGAATTGTTCGGAAGCATAAACACGCGAATCGTAGTCGTCTGTATGAAACCAGGTTCCCTGCAAAGAAACCGATAAGGGGAAAGGGAAA
>DBGFJU010000031.1:0-22425 GCA_048529485.1 Collinsella aerofaciens
GGGGCGGCGGCCCCGGCTCAGCCCCCCTCCGGCAGTTAGGGACGTTCCTTATGTGCCGGTACCTAGGGACATTCCTGGCGCAGCCAATGAAGACCTCTACGGATGAATTCCAGGCCGCTCCGTCGCTCCAGACATCGTTTCCGCGCCTCGTGCCTGCCCCAAACAATCAAAACAAGCCCTTTTCGCCGCACCCTCAAAGGTCTGTGGGCAAAAAAGGGCAAATATGAGTACTGTTACCATTTTAGTAGCAGGCAAAACCACCCAAAATGACGTCCGAGCGAACCCTACAACCCCCTAAAGCAACCAACCTGACTGGTTTAAGGCGTATTGGAGCCAATTTTAATGAACATACTAAAGGCTATGTTCATTATCTTTTAGGATGTAAATGCTATTCACTTAGCAACAGTACTCATATTTGGCATTTTTTGTCCATTGCTATATAACTAACACCCTATAGCAGACAAAAAACAGGCCGCAGCCCATCGCTGCGGCCTGTTCGGAAGCAAAAGTGGGCGTTAAGCGCTGTAGCCCATCGCTTGCAGCACAAACATGACGACTGTCAGCACCGTAATCACGGCGATAGTCGCCCAAGTGAGCACGTTCCACACGCGGCCATTGCGGTTGGCACCCATGATGTGACGGTCGGCGGCGATAACCACCTGGAACACCAGAACCACGGGCAGTAGCACGCCATTGATGACCTGTGAGGTCATCATAATCTGGAACAGATCGACGCCGGGCATAAGCACCAGCACGGCAGAGATACCGATGATGGCCGTAATGATGCCGCGGTAAACCGGGGCCTCGTCCCAGCTGCGGTCGGCACCGCGCTCCCAGCCAAATGCCTCGCAGATAGCGCTCGACGTAACGCCCGGCAGCACGCAGGCGGCCAAGAAGCTCGCCGCGACCAGGCCCGAGGCAAACAGTACCGTGGACCACTGACCCGCAATAGGCTCCAGCGCGCGGGCAGCATCGGCGGCATCGCTAATCTGAATACCCGCCGGGAACAGCACCGTACCGGTCGTGATGATAATGAAGCCCGCAATGATATCAGCAGCGATCGAGCCGCTCACGGTATCGATACGCTGCAGCACGATGTCGTCCTCGCCCGCGTTCTTATCGACCACGTTGTTCTGCGCCAAGAAAATCATCCACGGCGCGATGGTGGTACCGATCGTTGCGACCACGAGCGACACGTAGCTGGGGTCATTTTGAATGTTAGGCACGACCAGGTCGACCGCGACCTCACCCCAGTTGGGGCCAGCCATAAACGCGGCGACAATATAGGTCACGAAGACGCAGCTTACCAGCAGCAGAATCTTCTCGATGCGCTGGAAACTACCCGACATGGTAAGCATCCACACCAGCAGCGCCACCAACGGCACCGAGATGCTCGCCGGCACGCCAAAGAGAGCAAGGCCGCTGGCGATACCCGCAAACTCCGAAATGGTCACAGCCGTGTTGGCGATCAACAGCGCCGCCATAGCAAGTACACTCTTGCGCACGCCAAAGCGCTCGCGGATGAGCGATGCCAGGCCCTTGCCCGTGACGCAGCCGCAGCGCGCCGCGGTCTCCTGCGTCACGATGAGCAGCACAGTCATGACGGGAAGCATCCAGAGCATCTTGTAGCCATAGCTGGCGCCCGCACTGGAATACGTTGCAATGCCGCCGGCGTCATTGCCCGAAAGCGCCGCCAGCAGACCGGGGCCCATAGCGCCAAAGATGGCCGCGATGGTCAACTTTTGCTTGGTGCCCGACTTTTGCTTGGTATTTTGCACGCGACCACCTAGCCAATGACCGACATGGTGAGCAGTACCGCAGCGGCGCAGTACGCTACGCACGAGATCATGACGGCAATAACGTTCATGGCGGTGCCCGACGTGTTGAGGTCATGCTCGTCACGCCAGAACAGCACCATCAGGTAAATCACGGCACTCATGTTGCCAACCAGGCAAATGATAGCAGCGATATTAAAACACCCGGTAAAGAGTTGCTCCTCAAACATGGACGCATCGGGGAATGCAGCGGTGCGCACCAGCTGCGCGCACAGGTAGGTCACGAGCGAAAGGATCAGGCCCATACCCGTGCTCTGGAAGAAGAATCCCAGGTACGGTTTGGGCTCGTCGTCGTGACCGTCGTACTCGAGGAAGTAGTTCTTGACGAACGACACCATGCGCGAGGCCGCCAGCAGCACGAGCGGCATGGCGCACATGGGGAACACCACCAGATGCGCGGAGCCCAGCGCCGTCCCCAGCACCGTCGCCATAATGCACGAGGCGATGCCCCACACGACGACCCAGTACTGACGATGCACGAACCAGCTGAGCACGTTCGTCGAGTCGTCCGACGCGCTATCGCCCGAGCCGACACCGGCGATCTGCAGGTCCTCCTGATGCTCCTCGGCGATAACGTCCATGGCGTCGTCGAAGGTCACGATACCCAGGATATGACGGTTCTCGTCGCAGACAGGGATGGCAACCAGGTCGTACTTGGTCATCTCGTCCGTCACGTCTTCCTGGTCCTCGTCGGGCGACACATAGACCAGGTCGCGATAGGCCAGCTGACCCAGCGTGGCGTCGCGGTCGGCTACGATCAGCGTGCGCAGCGAAAGCACGCCGGTCAGCATGCCGCTCGGATCCTCGGTATAGACGTAGTAGACGCTCTCGAAGTCCTCGTCGAGCTCGCGAATCGCCTCGATGGCGTCACCGACCGTTGCCGTGGCGGGCAGGGAGACAAACTCCGAGGTCATGATGCGGCCGGCGGTGTTGTCCTCATACCCCAGCAGGTTACGAATCGCCTTCTCCTCCTTGACGCCCATCAGGCGCAGGAGCTTCTCGGCCTTCTCGTAATCGAGCTCGTCGATCAGGTCGGCTGCATCGTCCGGGTCCATCATGGCCAGCATCGACGATGCGTCCGTGTCGGACAGGCCCTCGAGCATCTCGGTCATAAGCTCGTCGTCATCGAACTCCGAGATGGCCTCGGCGGCCTGGGCAGTATCGAGCTGCGCAAACACCTGCGCACGTAGGCGCGGGTCGAGCTGCTCGATAATATCGGCGATGTCGGCAGGGTGCAGCTCGCCGAGCGTCTTGTGCGACACCGAAAGTTGAATGTTCTTGGTCGAGCGGTCGAGCAGGTCCATGTAGGACCAAGCGATGATGTCCTCACTGAGCGGCTTGCCCAGGTGCTTCATAAAGCCTTCGACGATATGCTCGAGCGCGGGGCTGATGGCGCGTAGCAGACCGCGGGCACCGACCTCGGCGCCCAGCAGGCGCAGCTGATTTTCGCCCGACATGGAAAACTTGATGTCGTTTACGCGCACGACCTTCATGCCCTGCGTGTCGACAATCTGCTTGTTGAGCACGTCGCGGGCAAGCAAGAGTTCGGTCGGCTGCAGGTACGAAAAACGGATTTCGGTGGCCGACGTCTTAAGGTGTACACCCGTCTCGTCGATACGGTCGACCCATTTGCGCCAGCTGATCATAAACGGCGTCTTGCCGGGTCCGCGGAACGCGAGCGACGTCACGTGCGGAAAAACTTCGCCGGTAGCAATACCAAAATCGTTCACCACGCCGAGCTTTTCGCCATCGACGTCCAAGACCGGCAATTTGAGCATCTCACTCAGATAATTCAATGGTGCTCCCCATCATTATTCCTCCGGACGCGGCCGCATGTGCGACGTCCGGGGGCTTCTGGATATGTATACGCATGCGCGGGCGGCACGCCGCTCGACGCTTACACCCCGTGCATGCGCAAAAAGCACCTGCATGGGGTCATCGACTGTATGGTCGAGGTTTGGATTTCACCTGTAACCTTTCTCTTGACCCTCATTAACCGCAGTAACTATAGCATCAGCATCGCCCTGCGGCATCGAATTTATGCGCTGCACATTGCAGGCATACCAAACGCTGACGCATCCGTGACATAGCCATTGGGGACGTTCTTAAATGACTACCCAATAACTACTCTGTGGTGTCGTTGTCCTCGGCAAGTTGGGGGAACACGGCGTCCTTGGGCATGGTGACCTTCGTCAGCGAGGTGAGCTTTTTGCTCAGCGACGTGTCCGTCTTGACCAGGTCGCTGAGCGTCACGATCTTGTAGCCGTCGGCAATGAGGCCGTCGATAATCTGCGGCAGCGCCTCGAGCGTCTGCTCGGCGCATTCGTCTCTATCGGTGAGCAGCACGATATTGCCCGGCGTCACCGAATCGAGCACCGTCGAGACCTGCTCGTCGGCACCGTTGAGCAGCCAGTCGCCCGAGTCAATATTCCACGAGACCACGGCGGAGACCAGGTCCATCGCATCAATCCAGTTTTGCTCGTCAAAGGCAGCGTAGGGAGCACGCAGTAGCATCGTCTTCACGCCGGTCGCCGACTTAATCGCATCGGTGCCTTTCATGATCTGTTCGCGTACCGCCTCACGGTCCTGATCCTTGAGCGAATCGTCGCTGTAGCTGTTGGATCCGATCTCGCACCCGGCATCGACAATCGCCTTGGCCGTGGCAGGCGAGGCCTCGGCCGCATCGCCCGAAAGGAAGAACGTCGCGGTGACGCCCTTTTCCTTGAGCACCTGCAAGATCTGCTTGGTAGCGCCGCTCGGACCCTCGTCAAACGTCAGCGCCACGTACTTTTTGTTGCCCTTGGGCGCCACGCTGGCGCACGCAACAACGCAATCGGTGGCGGGCACAACCTCGCCGCGGTCTTGCGTCTTGCCCGACTGCTCACCAATCCACACCTCGGAGCGGCCCTGGATACCCCACGTCTGCACATACTCGATAGCGCCCGTACCCTCGACCTTAAGCTTGGGCTCGATAACCGTAGCCTGAACCTCGTGCTTCTCGTAGATGTTACGGCCATCCTTGACCGTCACCTTCTCGCCGCCCTCAAGTTCGCGGCTATCCCATTTGCCTTGCTTCACGCGCTTGCCGTCGACCTTCACCGACAGCTTTTCGCCCCCATGGCGCTTGAGCACGCTGTCATCGACGGCCAGCAGGTCGCCTGCATCGTAGGTGTCAGTCAAATCCTGTTCGTCGATGAGATTCTGCAGCGTAGAGCCCACGCGCACCGCGGTCTTCTGGCCGTTGAGCTCCACGTCCACACTGCGGTTGACGTAGCCCACGACGGCAGCGATAAACAGCACGAGCGCGCAACCCACGGCGATGAGCGCGTAGGGCAGGCGAGACGAACGACGGGGCGTACGGCTGTTGCCGATGCGCGCACTGCGGTCGCTAAAGCCGCGGCTATGGTTGAGATACATCGCGCCGGGCTTACGGTGACGCTTGCGCTGACCGCTGGGCAGCTGCCCCAGGTCGCGGCGCGCCGTCGGACGCGCACCCGAACGCCCGTTTAAGTTGGATCCGTTTTGGCGCATGTGCCCTCCCCCATAAACACAGCAAGCCGGAGCAACAGGTCTCCGGCTTGCCTCCCATCATTTGGTACGTCGCTATTTTGTAGCTTTTGACGAGCCTCCGCTCGCCTTTTGGTATTCGTCCTTAAAGGCCTTGAACATGCCGCGCGTCTTGCCGAGCTGCTTGCCCAGTGCGCGACTGCCCTTGTCCACGGCAACCGATCCCTTGTCGTCGAGCACCTTGGCGCCCTTTTTGACCTTGTCGCCCACCACGACGCTGGCCTCGGCGGCCTTGGCAGCCGCACCGCCCGAATACCCGAGCGACTTGACCTCGTCCGAGACGACCATCGCACCGTTCTCGTAGCCGCGCAGCATCGTCGGCGGCACCTGCGTGTCACCAACCAAAACACTCGAAGCAGCACCGGCGGTCACATAGAATGCCTGCACGATGCCCGAGCGCGGCTTGAACTCAACGTCCGAGCAATAGCCCACGACGTCGCCCGATTCCGTGCGCACGTCCATACCGACCCAGATGATGCAATCGTCCAGGTTGATGTCGAGGCGCTTGGCCGCAGCGGTATCGTAGGTGCCCTTGACGTCGTCAACCGCGATGGCGCCCTCGTAGACACCAATGGCGTCGAGCGCTACGAATCGGTCGGGACGCTCGATCATACCCGCGATATCGGACTGGCGGACCATAAAGCCGACCACGCGCGTACCGCCCGGGGTAAAGACCGGAAAGTGAATCTTTCCGAGCTTTTTAGGGCTGCGCGGCGTGCCGTCCTTTTTGGTACGCTTGTCCTCAGTAGGCTTGCGATAGATCTTGGCGCCGACAAAATCCCCGGCGCGCATTATACCTCGGTCGAGGGCTCCGCAGCCTCGGTATCAGCCTCGACGGCGTTCTCGACCACGACGTCGGCGGCAGGCGTCACGTTGCCGCCCGAAATGGCGTCGTTGAGCTGCTCGCGCAGCTGGTCCATGCGCTCGCGGGCCAGGTCGACCTTGGCGCGCAGGTCGTCGGTCTTGGCGTCGACCATCGGGCCAAAGTCATTCACCGCAGCACGGGCCTCCTCGGCGCTGTGCTCGTAGGTGTCGCGCATATTGTCCCAGGCGTCGTTGGCGATATCGGCAGCCATGGCGCGGGTCTCGGCGCCCGAGCGCGGGGCCAGAGCAACGCCGACAATAGCGCCGGCAGCGGCACCAAAAAGTGCGCCGGAGACAAAGCTGAAAGTCTTACCCATGATCATTCCTCTCCTGCGGGCACGTCGGTGCCCACCGTTTGAATGCTGTCCATTATACCCGCAGCGCATCACTTGCCGCTCCGCTCATCTGCGTACGGCAAAGGCGCAGGTACGTGATGGTGATAAACGCGTAGGCCTACTCCTGGGGCATAGCCGGCATGGCCACCGTGGCACCCGGGTCCTCGCCGGCGCCGTCCACGAGCGGCAGGCCGCCCTCATGCGCAGGTCCTGCCGGAACCGTCGCAGCACCGCCAAAGACGGCAGCGGAGGCCTCGTGGTTCTCGGCAACCGCGCCCTCGGTATCAATCGCCACCTGGGGCTCGTCGTCAAAGTTGGGGACGCCCTGGGGCTCGGTGGGAACAGGCTCGGCGGTCGCATCGGCAACGGGCTCGGCGTCGGCCGGCACATCGCCCTCGTCAGCGCCCTCGTCCTCGGCAGCATCTTCGCCGTTCGCAGCGGCGACGGCCTCGTGAGGATCCTTGCCCTCGGCCTCGGCGCGCATGCCCAGCACCAGGTTGCGCAGGCCCGCGACCGTGCCTTCCACGTCGGGGGCAGGCTGGTCGGCGTGCAGGTACGCCCAGTCCATCATAAAGGTGGCCGAAGACAGCGCACCGATGGCCAGCGCGTCGTCGGGGCACGAAAGCTCAACCTCAAAGACGCGCTCGTCGTGCTCACTTACGCGCGTGCGGCCGCACGAGATGCTACCGGCAAGACCGGTCTCGTTCATGAGCTCGACCGTCACGTGCTCCAGCAGATGGCAAAGCTCGGTCTGGCCCATGCAGTCCTGGAACTCGCGACCGGAATCACCCAGGCACAGGTGCTTGGCAATCGCCGGCACCAGGTAATACACGCGCGCCGTGGCCTCGATATCCTCCGAGGTCATGAGCGGCATGCCGGGGTTCACCAGCACATGCGCGCAGATCTTGTCCTCGCTGACGGTGACCTTAAGGATGTTGAACAGGCCTGCCATAACTCTCCCCTACTCTTCCTTGTCCTACTCGTCGCCGTCGTGCGGATTCGCGGAACCCGCACCCGACGCCGCCGGCTTCTCTGCCGAAGACTCGGAATCCTTCTTATCGGTTTCGGCCGGAGCGATCACGCGAATGAGCGAGATGCGCTGGCCACGCATCGACTGAACTTTAAACTTGTACCCCGCGACCTCAAACACCTCTCCGATGTCGGGCACCGAGTCGCAAAGCTCCAAAATCCAGCCGGCGATGGTCTCATAATCATCGCTTTCCTCGAGCGGCCAACCAAGCTCAATCGCGTCATCGCACGAAAAACGCCCATCGACGAGCCACTCGCGGCGCGAAAGGCGCGTGAGGTACTTGTTATCGGGGTCGAACTCGTCCTCGATCTCGCCCACGATCTCCTCGACGATGTCCTCGATGGTGATGATGCCGGCCGTACCACCGTACTCGTCCACGACCACTACGATCTGGTCATGCGAGGTCTGCATCTCGGACAGCAGCGGCAGGATGTCCTTGGTGTCGGGCACAAAGGTGGCGTCGCGCAAAAAGTCGGCGATGGGCTGGTCGCCCTTGCCGTCGAGCGAAGGCTGAATCAGGTCCTTGATGTGCGCTATGCCGGCGACGTTGTCGGGATCCTCGTGATAGACGGGGATGCGGCTAAAGCCGGTCTGGCGCATGGCGGACAGCACGTCGGCGACCGTCTCGTCGTCCTCGCACATGGTGGTGTCCACGCGCGGCACCATAACCTCGCGGGCAACGGTGTCGCCCAGGTCGAAGATCTCGTGGATCATGCGCTTTTCCTCGTCGAGCAGGTCATCCTGCTCCGAGACCATGTACTTGATCTCTTCCTCCGAGACATTCTGGCGGTCGTCGGCGCTCTTGATGCGCAGGATGCGGGCCAAGCCGTCGGAGCAGGCGCCGGTCAGCCACACGAGCGGACGGGCGATCTTTTGGAAAAACGACAGCGGGCCCACAACCTGCTTGGACACGCCCTCGGCATTTGCCAGGCCAATACGCTTGGGCACGAGCTCGCCAATCACGATGGACACGAAGGCGACCGCGACGGTGATGATGACCGGCGCCAGGCCGCGCGCGATAGCGGAGAGCGGCGCGATGCCAAAGCTCATGAGCCACGTGGCGAGCGGGTCGGACAGGCTCGTCGAGGCGACGGCGGACGAGGCAAAGCCCACGAGCGTGATGGCAACCTGGATGGTAGCGAGCAGCTCGTCGGAATCGGCGGCCAGCTTAATGGCGCGCTCGGCGCGCCTGTCGCCCTCCTCGGCCTCGTGCTCCAGCACGGCGCGCTTGGCCGTGGTGAGCGCCATCTCGGACATAGAGAAGTAGCCATTGATGAGGGTCAAAACAAGGGTGGTGATAAGGGAGATGGTTATGTCCATCGGGAGTTTCTCGAACCTCCAAGATTCGGGACGTCAGGTTAAAACGTTGATGGCGGATACGGCAATTGCACCGGCGCCCAAACGAGAACGCGGGCGCGCAGGCGTGGTCGCTAGATTACGAAGAGGATCACCGCCATGAACTGGAAGATGCTGCCGGCGAGCACCCACAGGTGAAACACGCTGTGCAGATAGCGCACGTTTTTGGCGATATAGAACGGCACGCCCGCGGTGTAGCACACGCCGCCGACGGCGAGCAGGGCAAGTGCCACGGGGTTGAGCAGCGCAACAAGTTCGGGCAGCTTAAAGACAACGAGCCAGCCCATCAGCAGGTAGACCAGGCCGCTTACCCAATGCGGCTGGCGCTCGCGTAGGAAGCACTCGAGGGCGATGCCGATGATGGCGATGGCCCATACGGCAAAGAACAGCACAGCGCCGCCGTCGTTTGCGAGCGTGATGAGGCAAAACGGCGTATAGCTGCCGGCTATGAGCAGGTAGATGCAGCTGTGGTCGATGATGCGAAACACGCGCTTGGCGCGCGCGGGCTGAATCGCGTGGTAGAGCGTGGAGGCTAGGTATTCGAGGATAATGCTGACGCCATAGACAATCGCCGCAGCCATATGGGCCGGGCCTCCGCCGCGCAGGGCGGCGAATACGATCAGGAGCACCAGGCCCGCGATACCCAGCAGGCAGCCGACACCATGGGTGACGGAGTTCATGATCTCCTCGCCCACTGTGTAGTGTGGAACGGCCGCGGTCTTGGGTCGCGGCTTAGAACTGTCGCTCGAATCGGACATGCCGGTTACATCCTCCAACGTAAAGAGTTCTCAACACTATATCAAAGCGTCTAGGTACGTGCGAAATTTGCACCATACGTGACCCTTTGTTTACCCATTCTTTGCCTGTTGACGCATCAACGGCGAACGTCCATAATGCGCTTGCATTAAATGTTGATGTATTAACATTTTATAGGAAAGCTTCTTATGTCTCAAAACGCACGTTCCCATCGAAAGCTCAAGATAGCCGGCATCGTTGCACTGGTGGCTGTCGTTGCGCTGCTCGGATTTGCCGGCAACTTTCTGTTTGACTTCGCGCTGAATCCCCGCGCGCCATACACCATGAAGATGATGCAGGATAGCAAGAACGACAAAGAAGGTGAGCAGCCGGATGCCGAGGATACCGAGGCGCGGGCATGGTTTAAAGAGAATCGCGAGAGCAGCAACCTCACCGCGGACGACGGGACCGAGCTTGCCGCTTGGTATTTTGCTGCGTCGGAGAGCGCACACGACTACGCCGTCTGCCTGCATGGATATACCAACGAGCCCATCGGTATGGCCCGATACGCCAAACGCTTCCACGACCGTGGCATGAACGTACTCGCACCCGCCGCCCGCGCCCACGAGCGCTCCGGCGGCGACTATATCGGCATGGGCTGGCCCGAGCGCCTCGACATCGTCGCATGGATCGAGCGAATCGTTCAGGCTGACCCCAAGGCGCGCATCCTGGTCTTTGGCGAATCCATGGGCGCGGCGACCGCCATGAACGTCGCGGGGGAACCTCTGCCCGCAAACGTGAAATGCATTATCGAGGACTGCGGTTATACGAGTGTTTGGGACGAGTTTTCTCTGCAGCTCAAGGACGTGTTCGGCCTGCCCAGCTTTCCCTTGCTCGATGTAGCAAACTTGGTGTGCAACGTGCGCGCGGGCTACGACTTTCATAAGGCGAGCAGCGTGGAACAGCTCAAGCGCGCGACGGTTCCCATGCTGTTTATCCACGGTGACCAAGACACCTTTGTGCCGTACAGCATGCTCGACCAAAACTACGACGCGTGCGCCAGCAAGGTCAAGCAAAAGCTCACCGTCCATGGCGCCACCCACGCCAAGAGCGCGCAGGTCGACCCCGAACTCTACTGGAACACGGTCGACGACTTCCTCGACGAGTATTTTTAGGCAAATAGTACGGTTTACTGGCCTATCTGACCCCCTAGCACTTCCGAAAAGCCGCCCGTGGGCACTGTGCTCACGGGCGGCTTTTGCTAACAGTTGTGCTACAAAGGCGCTTGTTTTGTCTAATAGCTAGGTGCTACTTGACCTCGATGAGCTCGTACTTGCTCGTGCCCAGGCCGATCTTCTCGGCGTGCGCGATGCACACGCGCCAGTCGGTGTCGGGATGCGTGATGCAGAAGGGGTCCTTGGCCTGCTCGCCCTCCAGATGCTCGTGATTGTGCTCCATCTTGGCAGCACTATCGGTGAGCTCGGTGTTGGGCAGCGGCTCGGATGCCATGACGGCATCGGCGCAGGCCTGGTCGATGGCGACCGGGTCGAAGCTCGCGAACATGCCGATGTCGTTGACGATAGGCGTATCGTTTTCGGGATGGCAGTCGCAGTTGGGACTGATGTCCATGGCAAGCGAGATGTGGAAGCTCGGGCGGCCGTCGACGACGGCCTTGGTGTACTCGGCAATCTTGCAGTTGAGCACGTCGGCCGCGGCGTCATAGCCGGGCTTGATGCAGTCCTGGTTGCATGCCGCAATGCAGCGTCCGCAGCCCACGCAGCGATCGTGGTCGATGGCAGCCACGTGCACTGTGCGAGTAGCGCCGCTGGCAAGCTCGCGCTCGCGGGTGTCGTCGAACGAGATAGCGTTGTGCGCGCAGATCTTTTCGCAGGCACGGCAGCCAACGCAGTGCTCGGTCGCAACGTTCGGCTTGCCGGCGGCATGCTGCTCCATCTTGCCGGCGCGGCTGCCGCCTCCCATGCCCAGGTTCTTCATGGTGCCGCCAAAACCGGCCTGCTCATGGCCCTTAAAGTGGGTGAGGCTAATCACGATATCGGCATCCATGAGCGCCTGACCGATCTTGGCCTCGTGCACGTACTCGCCGCCCTCGACCGGGACGAGTGCCTCGTCGGTACCCTTGAGGCCGTCGGCGATGATGATCTGGCAACCCGTGGCATACGGGGTAAAGCCGTTCTGATAGGCGGTATCGATGTGCTCGAGCGCGTTTTTGCGGCTACCGACATAGAGCGTATTGCAGTCGGTGAGGAAGGGCTTGCCGCCCAGCTCCTTCACGACGTCCGCGACGGCGCGGGCGTAGTTGGGGCGCAAAAAGCTCAGGTTGCCCAGCTCGCCAAAGTGAATCTTGATGGCGACGAACTTGTTCTCAAAGTCGATCTGCTCGATACCGGCGTGACGGATGAGGCGCTTGAGCTTGTCGAGCTGGCTCTCGCGAGCATGCGTGCGCAGGTTGGTGAAGTACACCTTAGCGGGTGCTGCGGGTGCAGTTGCGGTCATAGATCTATCCCCTCGGTCTATATGGCGTTACAGACATAGAGGATGGTACCCATTGAAGTAGGGTCGAAGTCAAGCACAGAAACGGGAGTACCTAGTCGTTGGGGACAGTCTTAAATGACTGAAACCACTCATTGGGGACGGACTTAAATGAGTGCCTCGCCACCTGGCAGCTAGGGACGTTCCTTTCCTGCCGGCAGCTGGGGACAGTCCTTGCCAGCACGGCCGGCGAACCGGCGAATCGGCAAAGACTGTCCCCGATGACTACTCCTGCACCTTGAGGGCCTCGGCCAGGCTCACGCGCTTGATGGAGCGCGTGTGTAGCAGCGCCACGACCAGGTAGGTCGCAAAGCCAATGCCGACGCATGCAGCCATAGACCAAGCGGGCACGTAGATCTCAATATTGCCGTTGTAGGCGAGCAGCATCGAGCGGAAGATGGCCGTGAGCGAGCCGATGATCACGGGCAGGCTCAGCACGAGCGACGCCGCCACGCACAGCGTGATCGAGCGGATGTACAGATGCGAGATCTCGCTATCGCGATAGCCAAAGACTTTCATGTAGCTGATCGAGCGGGCGCTGTGGTCGATCACAGCCTTGGTCAGCAGATACATAAACAGCAAGAAGATGAACACCGCAAGCCCAACCATCATGCCAATCATTTTGCTCATCATGCCGATGAACTGGTCGCCCACGGCACGCATGTCGTCGGGCGTGGTGTCGCCGGCAAAGTAGCGCGCGTCGAGGTCGAGCTTCTCGTTGCTCACATAGCCGTTAAAATAGGCGGCGTCGTTGCCGAACAGCTCGTTAAAGTCGTCGACACTCATATAGATATTCATGTCCGACTTTGAGCCCCAGGCACAATCCTTGCCCGCGTACTCAAGGGAATAATGCTCGCCCTCGTACTTGTCGCTGAGCGTGACCTTCTGGCCCTCGCTCCAGCCAAACTTATCGAGCAGACCGCCGCCAAAGACGACGCGCCCATCGCCCACGTTGAGGTCTTTCCAATAGCGCGAATCGGGCGAGATGCCGTAGACGGAAATCGTCTCCTCGCCATTACCATCGCCGCGGTTGTATTGCAGCTGGTAAACGGCATATTTCTCGGCCTGCGCGATTGCGCCCGCGCCGTTGTCGGTCGTGTTGACCGGGTGGATATCGTCGTTGTCAGTGTCGATCTTAGAGGCCTTGTCAATCAGGTCGATAGCCTCGTCACGGTTGCAGCCGAGGGCATCGGCAAGATCATCGAGGCGCGCATAAAGCGCATCCTTCTTGTCCTGGACCTTGGCAAGCGCGTCCTGCGCCGCGGCCAGGCTCTCGGCAGACGGAGATGCGGTCGCGGCATCGGCTGCCGTCTGCGCCGCATCGGCCGCGTCGTCAAGCTCGTCATCGGCATCCTGAGCGGCAGAAAGCAGCGCGCCGTCAACCGACTGCAGACGCTCGAGTGCCGACCACTGCTCGCGCTCCTCGGCAGTGCCCTCGAGCTCCAGCGGCGCCTTGAGCGTGTACTGATGCTCGGCGACCAGGCTCGTCTCGAGGTTATCCGCATAGTGCGTCATTGTGGGCAGAATCGCTAGGCCAAAGAGCAGCAGCAGCGACGCAAACGCGATACCCACGAAGAGCGTGGCGAAGTTACCCAGGTTGCGCAGGAAAATGCGCAGGCGGAAGCGGGAAACAAAACCCATGCGCTCCGGCAGCTGCAGGCCGCGCTTGGTGCCCGATTTGCCGCTCGCCTCGTGACGAAGGAACTGCAACGGCGTCTTGCCCATCTTGCGAAGCAGACCAACCAGCGTGATGAGGATGAGTGCGGCGGCGGGAACCACGGCGCACTTCACAAAGATCTCCCAGCTCCAGTACACCTGGAAGGGCGGCAGGCTGTACGAACCGTAATAGAGGCTGCGCATGGGCTCGGTAAAGAACACAACGCCGAGCGCAGTGCCCAAAAGCGCCGCGACCACGCCCACAATGGCGGGAAGTGCCAGGTAGTGCAGCACGATCTCGCGTCGACGATAGCCGCTGGCGAGCAACGTGCCGATGATGGCGCTCTCCTCCTCGATGGTGGCGTCGGTAAGGACCACGAAGACAAACGCCATGATCACGATGATGATGTCGAGTAGCGTCATCCACATCATGGAGTCGCCGTCTACGTCGTCGCGCGCATAGCCAATGCCCTGGTTGGAATCGGCATCGATCAGATCGTCCACGCGCGCATCGGCATCGGTCAGCGCCTCGACCATATCCTGCTCGGCGTCGATGCGGTCCGCGGTGGAGAGGTCGCGGTCGTTAAAGGTAAAGGAGTAGGTGTAGGCGGGTGCGCCACCGGCATCCTCGAGCACGGCAAAGCCGGCGTCGCTGACCTCGGCCACGCCATAGGTGATGGTGTTCACCGTAAAGTCCGAATTGTTGAGGAACAGCGCCTGGCTGTCGGGCTGGGTCATGATGCCGCAGATGGTGTAGATGCGGCCCTCGAGCTCGACCTTGTCGCCCACGGCGAGGTCGTTGTTGGTGGCAAAGACACGGTCGATGGCCACCTCGTCGTCCGCCTTGGGTTCCTTGCCCTCACAGTAGGACGCAATGTCCACCTTAGCACGGTGTGCATAGGTGCGCAGCGTGCGCTTGGTGCCATCGTTGCCGGCGGTCTTTTTGATGATGGCGTCGATGGAGAAATTCTTGTAGAGCGTGACGCCGCCGACGTCGCCGGCTGCATCCTCGGCGTCCTTGAGTTGATCGTCGGTAACCTCGAAGGAGGTGGTCACGCGGCCGTCCTCAATCGTGTACGCATCGCGCATGTCGTCGATAAGGCAGCCGATGGAATGCGCTGCGAGCAAAAAGCCCGAGGTGAGGGCGATGCTTCCGCACATAAGAAGAAAGATGCCCAGGTACTTGCCGATATTGCGGCGCAGCTCGCGCGGGAGACGTTTTGCGAGAGGCGTCATGGCGCCGCCTACCAATCGAGCTCGGCGGCCGCGACGGGCGACTCGTTGAGCTCATCCTCGACGATGCGTCCGTCGCGCAGGCGCAGCACGCGGTTGGCCATGCGGGCGATGGCGGCGTTGTGCGTGACGATGATGATGGTGCAGCCGTAGGTGCGGTTGACATCCTCCATGAGCTGCAAGATTTCCTTGGACGTCTTATAGTCGAGCGCACCGGTGGGCTCGTCGCACAGCAGCAGGCCCGGGTTTTTGACGAGCGCACGGCCGATGGCGCAGCGCTGCTGCTGGCCGCCCGAAACCTGGCGCGGGAACTTGTTGCGGTGCTCGTAGAGACCCAGCGAACGCAGCAGGTCGTCGATGTTGAGCGGCTTTTTGGACAGGTGTGCCGTGACCTCGATGTTTTCCTTGATGGTGAGATCGGGCACCAGGTTGTAGAACTGGAAGACAAAGCCCAGCTCACGGCGGCGATACTCGCCCAGGTCGGTAGGTTTGAGCACCGTGAGGTCGCAGCCGTCCACCAAAATAGAGCCAGCGTCGGCATCCTCCAGGCCGCCGATCAGGTTAAGAAACGTCGACTTGCCCGAGCCCGAGGGCCCCAGCATGACGCAGATCTCGCCTCGGTTGATGGACGTGTCGATGCCATCGAGTACCGTCAGGCGCGCATCACCGTCGCCGTAGTGCTTTTTGAGATCCTTAACCTGGACGTAGGCTTCCTGCGTTGCCATGGTATCCCCCATTGTTAGCCTAGTACTACTTTATGAACGTAATAGTAAACCTTGGCGAACTATTTTGGGGCGAGAGTGGGGATTTGTTTCAGACTAGTCATTGGGGACGTTCTTAAATGACCAGTCACAAGGGACGCTCTTTCGCCACCCGGCAGTTGGGGACGCTCCTTATCTGCCCCCGATGGCTAGTCATTTAAGTCTGTCCCCAATGAATACTTTTGGTCGTTTAAGTCTGTCCCCAATGAGTAGGTGTCTAGGCGTGGGATTTGTTGTGGGCGAGGGCTAGGCCTACGGCGGCGATGGCCGCGGCAAAGAGCACTGTGACGCCCAGATCGCAAGCGATGTCGCCCAGCACGGTGGACGTCAGGTCCGCGGCGAGCGCCTTGCCAATCGCGTCGTTCACCCAATACGTCGGCACAAAATGCGCCGCGGTCTGCACGGCTGGGCCCATCAGCGACAGCGGCATCCAGGCGCCGCCCAAAAACGTCATGAGCATGCCGAGCAGGTTGCCCACACCGTTGAGCAGCTCCTCACGCGCACCCAGGCTCGAAAGGGCAAAGCCAACGGCCAGAGGCGTGCACGCCAGGGCAAACGTCGCCGCCAGCGCCAGGCACACACGACCCACGCCGACCTCGGCAACCGCGCCGGCAAAGCCCACGACGCCCATCATGCTCGACACAAACCAGATGCAGACGGTGATCACAGTGGCGGCCGCAAACACGGCGAGCGAACGCCGGCGCTCGGAGATTGGGCCGGCATCCATACGACGCACGCGCTCGGGCTCGTTCATGCCCGAGAACACCAGCCCCACCGATACGATGACCGACGAGATAATCGCGTACGCGCCAAAGTTGAAATACGACTTGAGCATGGCGGCGGCAATCGAACCAACCTTGACCTGCTCAATCTGGACCTCGGCGCGCTTGGCGGCGGCATGCTCGGCGGCCTTGGCGACGCTACCATTAGAGGCGGCGGGCTCTAGGGCCGCTGCAGCGCCCGCGAGCGAAATCCAGCGCGAGGCCTCAGCAGACGAAAGCGCCGCCGCCATGGTGCCGGCACCGTAGGTCACATCGAGCTTGGGCAGGGCCTCCCCCGCGCGGGCGGCCGCGACCAGGTCGTTCTCAAACCCCTCCGGGATAAAGAACACGCAGTCGGCGCTACCCTTGGCGCTGTTGCTCTTGGAGAGCGCGTCCGCAAGATCGTAGGTATCGTCGCCGACGCCCGTGACCAACTCAAAGCGCGACCCCAGGTGCTTGGTGAGCGCATGCGAAAGGTCGCTGTCGTCGCGGTCGACCACGATCACGTTGGCATCGTAGGGCTCGTACTCGGTGAGCTGCGACGAGTTCCAGCTCACCGATGCCGCGATGAATACGCCCATGAGCGAGATGAACACCGTATAGATGAGCAGGTAGAACGGGTGCGCCAGCGCCATGCGAAGCGCAGTCTTAAAGGTGCTCATAGCGGCTCCTTCCAAAGGTCAGCGTGGCGGCGGCAACGAACAGCAGCGCCATAAGGACCAGCGCGCCGGCGCGAACGACAAAGGGGCCCAGGTTCTCAAAGAAATACAGGCGGTTGAACATGTCGCAGATGAGCTTGACGGGGTTGAGCCAGCACTCGGCCGGGCAGGCGCGGGCGACGTCGTCGGCAAGCGCCATCGCCGGCTCGCCGTAGAGGCCGGCGAACAGGGCGCACGTGGTAGCAAAGCCCGTGAGGATGCCGGACTTGGACGCCTTGCCGCCCTTAACGGGAAGCGTGCCCACAAAAAGGCCCAAGCCCGTGGCGGCAAGCGCGGAAGCGGCGCCACCCACCAGACACAGCCCCTCGCGCCCGCCAAAGTCGACGCCCACGACCAGGCGCACGTAGCCGATCGCGATCGTCATCGAGGCAAAGGAGACCAGCCACGAGCCGACAAAGATGCCGGTCAGCGATGCCGTCTTGGAAAGACCGCCCACACAGCGACGTGCGCCAAGGCCCGACAGATTGGGCTGCAGGTCGACGACGCTCAAGGCGGCAAACTCCGCAGACATCATCGCGACCAGGCCAAAAAGCGCGTAATAGTAGACGACCGTGCCATCGGGCGTGGTGCGTGTCAGGCTTACGCGGCGGGTACCGCCCTCGAGCGATAGAGCGCGCGCAACCGCCTCCGGGTCGGCGAGCGCCGCCGGGTTGTCCTGGGCAATCTGGGACATGAGCTCGGCATTTTGTGTATACGAGCTTGCCACCGTCTCCAGAATACTGCGGTCGGTGAGCACCGACGTCGCACGCGAGCTGCCATAGCTCGAAAGCAACGTGAGTTTGGGCGTGCCCGCATCGTCGACCGCATAGATGCCCGCGACCTCGCCGGCCTTAAGCGCACGGTTCGCATCGGCTGCGTCGTCGAGCTCGTGGATCTCGAGCAGCTGATCGCCGCCTTCCTTGGCAAGCGACGTCGCCACGCCCTTAAAGGTCGAAGCGTCCCAAGCCTCGTCCGCCACGACGGCCACCGGCACCGGGTCGACCGTGCCGTCGGAGCTGAGGTTCGCAAACATAAACATGAACATCGTGGAAAGTGCGATGGGAAAGAGAGCGCCCCAGACCCACGTGCTCGGCCGGCGCAGCAGCGTCTTGACCGTAGTGATGATGGTGTTGAACATGACTGCCCCCTAGTCGCGCAGCTCGCGGCCGGTGATCTCGAGGAACACGTCGTTGAGGGTCGGTGGCTCGCTCCACACGCGGCCGAGCGCCACATCGGCGGCGCGCAGCGTGTCGAGGATGTCGACCAAATTGTGCGGGCTCGCTTCGCAGGTGCAGACGAGCTCGCCGCCGGACAGCTCAACCGAAAGCACGTGCTCGAGGGCGCGCAGCCGCTCGACCGTGGCGGTCTCGACGGCGCCGACCTCGACAGTCACGCGCTCGCCCATTTGAATCATGCGTTTGAGCTCGTCATTGGTGCCCTGCGCCAGCACACGTCCGCCGTCCATGATCATGATGCAGCTGCAAATCTGCTCGACTTCCTCCATGTAATGGCTGGTATACACCACCGTGGCGCCCTCGTCGCGCAGGCGGCAGATGCCCTCCAGGATGGCGTTGCGGCTCTGCGGGTCGACCGCCACCGTGGGCTCGTCAAAAAAGATGAGCTCGGGCTTGTGCGCGATGCCGCAGGCGATGTTGAGGCGTCGCGCCAGGCCGCCCGAGAGCTTGCCGGGGCGGAACTTGGCAAAGTCGCCCAGGCCGACAAAGTCGATGGCCTCGTCGACCAGCGCGCGGCGGCGCTTGCGGTCGTTGACGTAGAGGCTGCAGAAATAGTCGATGTTCTCGCGCACGGTAAGCTCGTCAAACACCGCAACTTGCTGCGGGACCACGCCGATGCGGCGCTTGAGGTCGTAGCGGGCGGGCGTCATGGGCTCGCCGAACAGCTCGATGGTGCCCTTGTCGTAGGCGAGCAGCTGCAGGATGCAGTTGATGGACGTGGTCTTGCCCGAGCCGTTGGGGCCCAGCAGGCCAAAGATCTCGCCGGGGGCGATGCTGAGGTTAAAGTGGTCAAGCGCGATAAGGTCGTCGTAGCGCTTGACGAGGTTTTCGACGTGGACGATGTCTGTCATGAGGCGGCCCTTCTGTTGATTGCGGCCCGGTACGATTGCATCATCGCAGGAGCGGACGGCGCGCACCAGTGAGCTTTGTCACGAGTGCGGGGGCTCGGTCGCGTGGCCCGCTGACGCGACCGCCCCACCGTGCGGGAGGAATGTCACGGTTGCGCTAGGCGGCCCCTCCACCACGCGCAGCTTCGCGTACAATACCCGTATGAACAGGCTTTTCGACAAATCGATCGTGCTGGCGTGCTGTATTGCGGCCGCCATGGGTCTTGCCGTGGACGCTCGTCTGGTTGTGGCGTTTTGCCTTGGCATTATTGCCACCTCGCTGGCCGAGGTCGCACAGGGGAAACGCACCCGACGCGCAAGCGAGGCAGCGAGCTACGCCTGCATCATCGCGGCTGTCTTCGTGCCGCCGTTTGTGCCGTTTGCGCCTCTCGCCCTCTATGACATCGCGCGACGCGTGCGCCGCGAGCACGCCTGGGTCGCGTTGGGCATTGGCTCCGTCTTTGCCTTTGCGCTCGTCGCGGACCTTCGCGCCGATGCGCTTACCGCACGAACGCTCCTGCTGACCGCCATCCTTTCGGTTGCCGCCACCTTGCTATCGCTACGCACCGCCCAGTTGGAGCGCGAGCAGCGGCGCATGCGCCGCACCCGCGACGAGCTGCAGGAACGAGCCCTCGCGCTCGAGGCGCGCAACCGCGATCTTGCCGATCGCCAGGACTACGAAGTCGAGCTCGCGACGCTCGCCGAACGCGCCCGCATCGCGCGCGAGATCCACGATAACGTCGGGCACCAGCTCACGCGCGCCTCACTGCAGGCCGAAGCCCTACGCGTGGTCCACGCCGACGAGCCTGGCGTCGCCGCCGATTTCGCCGACGTTAAACGCACGGTTGACGAGGCGCTCCAGCTTGTGCGCGCCAGCGTCCACGCGCTCAACGACAACGCCGTCGACCTTTCCGTGCAGCTCGAACGCATTGTCGAAGGCACACGCTCGGACGGCGGCCCGCAGATTGAGCTTGAAGTTATGGCCGAACATGCGCCCGCAAACGTCGCCAACTGCTTTGCAGCGGTCCTGCGCGAAGCGCTCTCCAATACCATACGCCACGCTTGCGCCCAGACCGTCACCGTACGGTGCATGGAGCATCCGTCGTTTTACCAGCTCATTGTTACCGACGATGGCGTGGGTGAGGTCCAAGCAAGCGGCCGCGGCACCGCGGAGGGCATGGGGCTCGCCTCCATGCGCGAGCGCATCGAGGCGCTTGGCGGCACCTTCACCGCCGGCCCGCGTGCCGGCGCCGGCGGCTGGCGTGTGTTTGCCACCGTTCCCAAACAGCAAGGAGATGAGGGCCGATGAGGCTCATCGTTGTCGACGACGACCGCTTGGTGGTCGATTCGCTCAAGATTATCTTGGGCGCCCAGCCGCAGATCGAAGTGGTGGGCACCGGTGCCAACGGCAACGATGCGGTGGCGCTCTACGCCGAGCACGCACCCGATATTGCGCTGCTCGACATCCAGATGCCGGGACGCGGCGGCCTTTCGGCCGCGCGCGAGATCCTTGAGCACGACCCTGCGGCGCGCGTGGTGTTTCTGACGACGTTCTCGGATGACGAGTACATTGTGTCGGCGCTCAAGCTGGGCGCCCGCGGCTACCTGATCAAGACCGATGTCGCTGCCATTCCGCCGGCGTTGGCGCAGGTCATGGACGGCAAACGCGTGCTCGAGGGCAAGGCGATCGAAGATATCAACTTTGATGGGGCGGACGTCGAGGCCGGCGCGACCCGCCGGCCCGCCGCCTTTGCCGGCCTGACCGACCGCGAGTTCGAAGTCGCCGAGCTCATCGCCCGCGGCCTCGACAACAAGGAGATCGCTGCCACCGCCTATATGGGCGAAGGCACCGTGCGCAACCACATCAGCTCAATCCTAGCCAAAATGGGGCTACGCAACCGCACCCAAATCGCCATCGCCTATCTGCGAGGCTAGCCGCTGGCTGCCGCCAATTTGATGCCATTTCAAAACTATGCCGGTTTACGGGGCTAAACTCAGGACCCTCATCCATACCCGTGTTTTCTGCAAAATGACGGCCCGTCTACCTGCACTGATAATTGTTCTCGGGGGAAGCGGGCACTGCGGGGCGCGGCAACGGCGCGCGATTTCCGCGTCGCAGCGCTACCCTGATGCTGAATGCCGGGACGATGACCCACTGACCTGCTGACGCCTCTTCGGCCGTCCTCAAATCCGACCTGTCTCGCCCCGGCATCCGCGTCCCGGAGTCCTGCCATGACCTAATAGGAGCATGAGCGCGGACAATCGGACAAGCCAATTGGATTGTAGCGCTCCCGTCAGTGCAATGTCTGGGAGACCCGGGCGCGGAGCAGGCGGCAGACCGAGGGGAGCGAAAATGGAAGGCGAAACGGTCATCGCGGGCGTCGACACGCACAAGGACGTGCATGTTCTGTGCCTGCTCGACGGCCTCGGGAGGAAGATCTGGAGCGGGAGCTTCGGGGCCGACCCCGAGGGCTACGACAGGCTGGCGGAGGCGATAGGCGACCCGGGGAGCTGCATGGTCGTCGGCGTCGAGGGCACGGCATCGTACGGGGCCGGGCTGACGAGGAGGCTCGTGGAGCTCGGGTACAACGTCGTCGAGGTGCTCAGGCCCAAGAGGGACAAGGTGAGGCCCGGCGAGGGGAAGAGCGACCCGCTGGACGCCGAGCGCGCGGCGCGCAAGGCGGCGTCCGGGAGGGGCTGCTCCGTGCCGAAGTCGCAGGACGGCTGGGTCGAGGCGGTGCGCCAGCTCTACGTCGCGCGCAGGCTGGCCGTCGCGACGTCCTGGATTGGCAACACCTATTTGGACGATTCCGGGAGGGACAGCCCCGCCTCCCTGAACTCGACCGGAGACATGTAGCCCAGCGTCGAGTGGATCCTGAAGTTGTTGTACCAGTGCACGTAGTCCGAGAGCTTGGCCCGGAG
>DBGFJU010000032.1:0-13908 GCA_048529485.1 Collinsella aerofaciens
GATAAAGCCTGGCCCGCCCGCGAAGCACCACGCAGACCGCAGGGACGGGAGCAGCTATACTACTCTCAGTAGTTAAGGGTCGCGGATTGGCCGCGTCACCGCTCTCAACAGGAGGTCTTTGTTTATGGCAGATCAAAAGCCGGTTGTCGGGATCATCATGGGCTCCAAGTCCGATCTGGGCGTTATGGAAGGTTGCACCGCCGAGCTCGAGGCGCTGGGTGTGCCCTATGAGCTTGTCATTGCGAGCGCACACCGCACACCGGCGAAGGTCCACGAGTGGGCTTCGACTGCCGCCGATCGCGGTATCAAAGTGATTATCGCCGCCGCCGGCAAGGCTGCTCACCTGGGCGGTGTCGTGGCTGCGTTTACGCCGCTGCCGGTCATCGGCGTGCCTATGAAGACGAGTGACCTGGGCGGTATGGATTCGCTGCTGTCGATGGTGCAGATGCCTTCGGGCGTGCCCGTGGCCTGCGTTGCCATCAACGGCGCCAAGAACGCCGCCATCTACGCCACGCAGATTCTAGGCGCTTGCGGCCCCGAGTACCGCAAGGTTATCGAGAAGATGAAGCAGGAGATGGCCGACGCCTAGGCGTTCCGCCGTTTCACCGCAGTATAAGGAGAGCCATGTCTGACTATCAGGGAAAACGATTCAAGGCTTCTCAGATTCCCGATCCGTCGAAGCCGGGTGCTGCCCATGCGGCACAGCAGGGTCGGACATCCTCTCCTCAGCAGCCGCGCGCGCCGCGCCCCGTGATGCCGGCGACGCATCGTCGACAGGACGCGCCAGCCGCATATCGACCTTCATCTTATAGCAACGCTAAGAAGCCGCCCCGGTCTTCATCGCATGCCGCGCCGTCGGATTACACCGAGCCGCCGCGCAAAAAGCGCCGCTCCATTATTCCCATTCTGCTCATCATCATCGGCATCGGCCTGATTGTCGCCGCCGCCGCTATCTTTATCAATGCTCAGATTGGCTATAAACAGGCAAGCGATTCGTACCAGAAAATCGAGAAGCAATATGTAAGCGATAAGGACGCCAGCGGCGTGCCGATTATCGACTTCGATGCACTTGCCCAGACAAATCCCGAGGTTGTGGGTTGGATTTACGCGCCGGGAACCAACATCAACTATCCCGTGGTGCAGACCAACAACAACTCCAAATACCTCAACACGCTGTTCGACGGTACGGCCAATGCATCCGGGGCCATTTTCCTGGATAGCAATGACACCGCGCCGGGCATGGTGGATCAGCAGACCACGATCTACGGCCACCACATGAATGACGGGTCGATGTTCAACGTGATTTCGGACACCACTGATCAGGCAACGTTCGATAGCATCGAGTTCGTGTATTACATCACACGGGATGCTACGTATAAACTGCGACCACTGGCGACCAAAGTTGTCGAGGACACGTATGCCAAGGCGCGCACGACCAATTTTGAGGGCGACGACGGGCTCAAGAACTACCTGTCCGAGATGCTCGACGGTGCCTCTGCCGTGGCGAGCGATGCCATCGATCGTGCCGCTTCGGCAACCAAGGTCGTAACGCTTGTGACCTGTCGTTCGTTATCGCTGAGCAACACACGTGCCGTCATGGTGCTCACGCCGGTCGAGGAATAGATTATGGGCTACTCAATGACGGTGAAAGGAGAAATGATGCTTGAGAACGGCAAATCGATGCCTTCGGTTGATGCTTGGCTGCGCGAAGCCAAGGCCGATGTTTCGGCGGCTGATTGTGGGATGTACCTGACACACAACGGCGTGGTGCGCGCGACGCCCAAGGCCGAAGTGCGCGGAGTCGAGACCGATGGCGTGGCGCCAGGCCACAAGGTGGGCGGCATGGTGTTTGGCTTCGATGCCGAAAAGGTGCAGGCCGCTATCGAGGCGACGCGCACGATGCCGGGTATCGGCTATGTGCGCGTGTGGCTGGCGAGCGGCGAGCTTACCGTGGGCGACGACATCATGCTCGTGCTCATTGGCGGAGACATTCGCCCGCATGTGGTCGATGCGCTGCAGTCGCTCGTCGGCACCATCAAGAACGAGTGCGTGAGCGAGGTCGAGCGCGAGGCGTAAGGCCTCGTCGGCAATCCGAGTCTGTCTATAGCGAAAGCCCGCCGGCAGTTCATGTAGATCTGCCAGCGGGCTTTGATGTGTTGGAGCTATTTTGCTCTGGCGTTTGCTACACGCGTGTGGCGTCCTTGGGGCTCATGGTCATACTCTGAAAACGGTTCTCCATATATTCGTTATCGAAATGCTTGTCATAGAACTGTGCGACGGGAATATTTCGAACGGTTCCGTTGACGCGCTGATACCAATAGTCGAGCGATTGCAACGTCATGACGCCGTCGATCAACATGACGGCGGTCAGGATGACGGTAGCAGAGTAGCGGCGTTTCCATGGAATCATATTGATGAGCTTAAGCAGGCGCGGCAGCAAGACCTTGATCCAGATGAGGCCACCCAGGCCCCACATGCAGGCAAACGGCGTGCATGTGCGTCCCCCGGTCAATACCGCGATGGGATCGGGCATGCCGAATAGCCTAATGTGTGAATAGCTCCACGACACCACGCCAAATGAGGTCTGCATAAACCAGCCTACAAACACCTCGAAAGCGCCGCCGATCAGGGCACTTACCAGGAAAATGATCAGAGGATTCTTTTTATAGAAGCGGTTGAGCGCCATGGTCATGAGCACCGCGCCAAATCCGTAGATGGGGCTAAAGGGGCCAAATAGCATACCGGCACGGTCCTGATAGACGCCGGGATCGACGACGACCATATGCCAGACTTCCTCGAGAATGAGACCTAACACGCTGCAGACGAAGAATACCCAGAACAGGTTGAAGTAGTTGAGCTTGATGTAGCCCTCGCCGGTTTCGTCGCGGCCGAGCATCCCCTCGGCGGCGGCATCGCGGTCGAGCATCTCTTGCAGACGGCGCTGCAGTTCGCGCTCCTGGCGTAGCGTGGGGTTGACGGTGGCCGACAGCGCAATGAGGATGACAAGCTGGACGGCGGGGCGCAGCAGGAAGGGTCCGATGCCCTGGAGCATCACGTCAACTAAAAGCTCCACGACGGTAAATGCGATGAGGACGTAAGACAGGCGGGCGGCATTGCGCCGCTGGTCCTTGATGAGGTCCAGGCCAAAGACGATCAAGATGATCGCGCTTGCCGCCGAGAGCATAATGCCGGCGACGATAAGGCCAACCGCGACTAGGGTGTTATCACCGAGCTTAGCGGCGACGTTGCCGTTAATGAGTGCGGTGATGACCTGCCACATAAAGACGGCGACTGACGGGAGCGTGCCCACGCCAGATAGGGTGCACAGGACTGCGTAGACCTTGATGATAAGGGGGATCTTCTTGGCCTCCGTGGTGCTGGGGACACTGGGGTCGAGTTGATTTCGATCCATACGCTACCTTTCTCGTCTTGTAGTAGCCTACAAGGATACGCCGACGACCAGCTAAAAGACAGGACGAACGTCCCAATTGCAACAATGTAGCCCCTAGCGCGGGCGAGACACGGCGCACGGGAAGTCTTCGAGGCCGTTGCCCCTGAGAGTGGACTACCCAATAAAATGTTTGGTCGCAAAACGGATAATAAGCTCGGTGGGCTTTTAAAAAGCGCTGCTCATGCGCGGGGGAGCGCGTCGCGCCGTGCGTATAATAAGGCGGGTAACGCCAAAATACGAGGCTCTGAGGGGATGCCATGTCTCAAGAAACCATCCGCGCGGCCGAGCGTGCCGCGGGACAGGTGAACGCCATGTCGACGTATGATCCGGACTCTGACCAGCTGCATGAGGAATGCGGCGTTTTTGGTGTCTGGGCGCCCGATCGCGACGTGGCTCGACTGACGTACTTTGGCCTGCGTGCACTGCAGCATCGCGGCCAAGAATCGGCGGGAATCGCCGTTGGTGACGGCGGTACGGTTATGGTCCGCAAGGATCTGGGCCTGCTCGACCGCGTGTTCTCCAATGCCGACTTGTCGACGCTCTCCGGTCAGCTGGCCGTGGGTCATGTGCGCTACGGCACCGCCGGCGCCAAGAGCTGGGAAGCCTCTCAGCCGCACCTCTCTACCATCAATAGCGTCATTATCGCGCTCGCGCACAACGGCACCCTCGTCAACACCGACGAGCTGCGTCGCCAGCTGATCGAGCTGGGCGTACCGTTCCTCTCCAACTCGGATTCCGAGGTCGCGACCAAACTCATCGGCTACTTTACTCAGCGTACTGGCCATCTGCGCGAGGGCATTCGCAAGACCATGGAGCTCGTGCGCGGCGGCTACGCCATGACGCTCATCAACGAGCAGGCGCTCTACGCATTCCGCGATCCGCACGGCATTCGCCCGCTCGTGCTGGGCAAGCTGGTGGATGAGGGCCTGGACCAGGCCGATGCCGCATCCGTTTCGCAGCTGCCGTCGCAGGACGGCGCCGCGACGGTCGACGCCACCACCCATGTCACGCGCGCCGGCGGCTGGGTCGTTGCCTCCGAGACCTGCGCGCTCGATATCGTGGGCGCCGAGTACGTCCGCGACGTCCGTCCCGGTGAGATTTTGCGCATCAGCGCCGAGGGCCTTGTGTCCGAGCAGGGCGTGCCTGCCGCCGAAGAGCCTGCTAACTGCATTTTTGAGCAGGTCTACTTTGCTCGCCCCGATTCCATCATGAACGGCAAGAGCGTCTACGCCTGCCGTTATGACATGGGTCGTCAGCTGGCACATGAGGAGCCCGTCGAGGCCGACCTGGTCATCGGCGTGCCCGACTCCGGCCTGCCGCCCGCGGAGGGCTATTCGCACGAGAGTGGCATTCCCTTTGGCGAGGGCCTCATCAAGAACCGCTATGTGGGCCGTACGTTTATCGAGCCCACACAGGAGCTGCGCGCCATGGGCGTGCGTATGAAACTCAACCCGCTGCGCGACAACATCAAGGGCAAGCGCCTGGTCGTCATCGACGACTCCATCGTGCGCGGCACCACCATGGTGCAGCTCGTCAAGATGCTGCGCAACGCCGGCGCCAAGGAGATTCATATCCGCATCAACTCGCCCGAGGTCATCTGGCCGTGCTTCTACGGTATCGATACCGACGTGCAGTCGCAGCTTATCAGCGCCAACAAGACGGTTGACGAGATTTGCGAGTATATCGGCGCCGATTCGCTGGCCTTCCTTTCGGTTGGGGGCCTGCTCAAAGTCATGCCCAAGGGCGGCTACTGCGATGCGTGCTTTACCGGCCGTTATCCCGTGGCGATTCCCGAGAGCTTTGGCCGCGACAAGTTTATGGAGGGCTTTAAGCCCCGCAACCTGGATAAGCCGCTGCACTTTGACGACGACGCCGTGGTCGAGAAATACGACGACCGTAGCTGGGAAGAGAAGCACGGCGAGGCCTAAAACCTGCCATGTAGGGACAGGTTTATTTTGGTAGGTTTTACCTGCTGTTTTGTTGATATGGCGGCGCGTGCTGTTATGGCGCTCGCCGAAATGAACGCAACTATGAGCACCGTTTGACGCCCGCGCGGCGCCACGGTAGTGGGAGAGGAAGGCTCAGATGAGCGACAGTAAGCATGTGACGTATGAGGATGCCGGCGTCGATACCGCCGAGGGCGGCCGCGCCGTCGACGCCATTAAGCAAATGGTTAAGGACACCAACCGCCCCGAGGTCATCGGCGGTATCGGTGGCTTTGGTGGCCTGTTCTCGGCCGCCGCGCTTAAGGATATGGAAGACCCGATTCTGATTAGCGGTACCGACGGCGTGGGCACCAAGCTCGTACTCGCCCAGATCATGGACCGTCACGAGACGGTGGGCCAGGACCTGGTCGCTATGTGCGTCAACGACATTCTGGCTTCGGGCGCCGAGCCGCTGTTCTTCCTGGACTACGTTGCCATCGGCCACATTGAGGCCGAGCACATGGCAAAGATCATCAAGGGTGTGGCCGACGGCTGTAAGCTCGCGGGCTGCGCGCTCGTGGGCGGTGAGATGGCCGAGCACCCCGGCGTCATGGCTCCTGCCGACTACGACCTTGCCGGATTTACCGTGGGCGTTGTCGACCGTCCCAAGATGCTCGACCCCGCGAACGTCCGCCCCGGCGACGTGATCCTGGGCCTGCCTTCCACTGGCGTGCACTCCAACGGCTACTCGCTCGTGCGCAAGGTCATCGGCGTCGACGACATTAAGCCGGGCACGCCCGAGGCCGCCGCTAAGGCCGAGGAGCTGAGCCGCCCGCTCGAGGAGCTCGGCGGTGCTTCGCTGGCAGACGCCCTGCTGGCTCCCACGCGCATCTACGTCAAGCCGATTCTGGAGCTGCTGCGCGGCGGCGCCAACGTGCACGCCATCGCCCACATCACCGGTGGCGGCATCACCGAGAACCTCAACCGCGCGCTTGCCGACGACGTTGACGCCGTGGTCACCCGTAACGGTGCCGAGATGGGCTGGGATGTTCCGCCCGTCATCACCTACGTGTCGCGCCAGGCCGAGCTCGCGCCCAACGAGGCATGCAAGACCTTCAACATGGGCGTCGGCCTGTGCCTGATCGTCGCTCCCGAGGACGAGGCCGCGGTGACCGAGGCCCTGGTCGCGCTGGGCGAGAAGCCGTTCCGCGTGGGCGAGTGCGTCGAGGGTTCCGGTAAGGTCGTGTACTCCGATGAGCGCTAACGAGCAGATGGCTGCCGCCAAGGGCCTGGACTTTGTGTCCTATACCCGTCCGACCGGCACCGATACGGCCGAGCCGCTCAAGATCGGCGTGCTCATCAGCGGTTCGGGTACCAACCTGCAGGCGTTGATCGACCTGATCGCCGCCGGCAAGCTCAACGCTTCGATTGAGCTTGTGGTGTCGAGCCGTCCTTCGGCTAAGGGTTTGCAGCGCGCTGAGCGCGCGGGCATCCAGACGCTCACGCTGTCCAAGGATGTCTACGCCGACCCTATTGCCGCCGACGAGATCATCGCGCACGAGCTGCTCGAACGCGGCTGCGAGTATGTGGTCATGGCCGGCTACATGCGCATGGTGCACACGCCGCTGCTGGCGGCGTTTCCCAACCGCGTGGTCAACTTGCATCCGGCACTGCTGCCGAGCTTTACCGGTGCGCATGCGATTGACGATGCCTTTGCGCGCGGTGTCAAGGTGACCGGCGTGACCGTGCACTTTGCCAACGAGATCTACGACAACGGCCCCATCATCGCCCAGCGCGCGCTGGCTGTTGAGGAGGGCTGGGATGTCGACACGCTCGAGGAGCACATCCATGCGATTGAGCATGTGCTGTATCCCGAGGTCGTGCAGATGCTCGCCGACGGCCGTGTTCACGTGCTGGAGAGCGGCAAGGTCGCAATTGACGTGCCTCGCGGCTAGCGGCGCACAGTACAATTTAGCCGAGTAGTCAGGGTGGTCATTGGCGCCAAGGCGCGCGTGGCCACCTTTTGTTTTGGGTAGTTATCGGGGACGGTCTTTAACGACTGGTCATTCAAGAACGTCTCCGATGGCTAGGTGAGAGAGGTGAGCGCATGGCGGATAACGAAGCGCTGTTTGCGCCTGAGCTGGTGTTTTTTGATTGGGAGTGTGCAACGCCGGATGAGGTGTTTGCGCGGCTCGAGGGCGAGCTTGCCCCGCGCGGCTACATTGCCGACGGTTGGCTCGACGCCGTTCGCACGCGCGAGGATGCCTATCCCACGGGTCTTGCCATGCCGGCGGCAAACATTGCCATTCCGCATACCGATCCGGGGTTTGTGGCCAAGCCCTATATCGCGGTGGTGAAGCCCGCCGCGCCCGTGACATTTAACGCCATGGCTGGCATGGGCGCTCCGGTGCCGGCGCAGATCGTCATCAATCTGGGCATCGCCGAGCCAGGCGGCCAGGTCGAGGCCCTACAGGCGCTCATGAACATCTTTATGGATGCCGATGCCGCAGCCGACGTGCTCGGCCAGACCACGTCCCAGGGCATGGTCGACGCCATCCGCCGTCACTTCTAAGGTGGGGCTGAGTCGGCACTTGGGGACTGTCCCTAACTGCCGGCTGCCAGAGCTGTCCCCTTTGCACCAAAATGGTGCAGATTAACCTGTCCCCCATGCACCAAGCGTGCCGCGGGGGCTGCGTTGTGACACAATGGCGTTTGTTCGATTCGTTATGCGAAAGGCCGACTATGGCAAATAAGAAAAAGAACTCCGAGGCCGCGCCGACGCCCGAGCAGCAGGCCCGCGCCGCCTCCAGCTCTCGCAAGAAGCAGCGCAAGACATACGTGTCCAAGACCGTCAAGATCGTTCTGGTGGTCATCGGCGTGCTGGCGATGCTGCTTTCCGTCTCGGCGATGGCGTGCTCCGGCCTTATGTCGCAGGCCGAGGACACCTCGGGCTACAAGCTGACCGGCGGTGTTGCTGCTACTATCAACGGTACCAACCTCACCGAGGACACCGTGACCAAGCAGATCATGAGCATGCGCACGTCCTACGGCTACACCAAGGACGAGGATTGGGCGCAGTATCTGGTTGACAACGACCTCACGCCCAAGAAGTACCGCAAGCAACTCATCGACTCCTACACGCAGCAGATTCTGCTTCAACAGGCACAGAAGGAGAACGGCGTGACGGTGTCGGATGAGGAGGTCGAGAAGGCCTGGAAGGACGCGTGCAAGAGCGCGGGCGGTGCCAAGGCCTTTAAGAAGACCCTCAAGACCTACGGCTATACCGAGGACACCTACAAGGATTCGCTCAAGGAGAGCCTGGCGCAGCAGAAACTCAAGGATGCCGTGGCGCCCACCAGCAAGCCCAAGGACAGCGAGATCGTCGATTACATCAACGAGAACCTGTCTAACTACAACGATGCTCGCCGCTCGTCGAACATCCTGATCAAGGTTGATTCCGACGCTTCCGACGAGGACAAGGCTGCCGCCAAGGCCAAGGCACAGGAGTGCCTGGACAAGATCAACTCCGGTGAGCTGAGCTTTGAGGACGCCGTGGAGCAGTACTCCGACGATACCGGCTCCAAGGAGAAGAAGGGCGATGTGGGTTGGGATAAGCTCACCACCTTCGTCGACAGCTACCAGACGGCGCTCGAGGGGCTCAACAAGGGCGATGTGAGCGACGTGATCGAGTCGACGTACGGTTACCACGTCATCAAGTGCACCGACTACTTCCATGTCGATAACCAGGTCGATGACATCAAGCAGGTGCCCAAGGACATTAAGAAGTATGTCTCCAACGTGGTGAAGACGCAGGCGGCCAGTACTGCATACAGCGAGTGGCTGGAGCAGTACAAGAAGGACGCCGACATTACCGTCAACCCCATGCCCAAGGACGTGCCGTACAACGTCAGCCTGAAGGGCGTCACCAAGAGTTCGACCGACGATTCGTCGACGACTAAGTAATCATGGGGCGGTGCCCGCGTGAGTGCCGCCCACACTATTGAGGAGGATTTGCAGATGACCAACGAAGAGCTGCAGCAGGAAATGATCGCCGCCATGAAGGCCAAGGACAAGGTTCGCCTGTCTATCATTCGCCAGGTCAAGGCCGAGGTGAAGAATATCGAGGTTAATGAGCGCCGCGACGTGACCGAGGAAGACGTCAACAGCATGATCAAGCGTCTGATTAAGCAGACGAGCGAGACGCTGGAGATGTCCATCAAGGCCGGTACCGACCAGGACCGTACCGACAACCTGACCGAGCAGGTCAAGATCCTGGAGAGCCTGCTGCCCGCACAGGTTTCGGGCGAGGAGCTCGAGGCTCTGATCGAGCAGGTCATCGCCGAGCTGGGCGCCACGTCCAAGAAGCAGATGGGCCAGGTCATGGGTGCACTCGGCAAGGCCACCGGCGGCAACTTCGATAAGCCTGCCGCGGCAAAGATCGTCGGAGCAAAATTGGCGTAAGTGCCGGCCGACACATGGCCGATGTTGAGGGGGCGTGGCCATTGCGGTCGCGCCCCTTTTTGCTGGGCGGTGCTCATTGGGGACAGGCTTAAATGAGTGCCCAATGAGCGGGTACTCATTTAAGCCTGTCCCCAATGAGTGGGTTAAAGGTTGCGGGTTCTTTACGGGAATGTAGTGTGGGCTGCGGAAACGTGGTTCTTTCCGTACAATAGTTCAACTCGTGTAAACGCAGGGAAGGGACATCCATGGCAGACATGATCGAGATCAAGCATCTCAACAAGTACTTTGGCGACCTGCATGTGCTCAAAGATATCAATCTCACCGTCAAGCGCGGCGAGAAGCTCGTAATGATCGGGCCTTCCGGCTCGGGTAAGTCGACGCTCATCCGTTGCGTCGATTATCTGGAGGAACCCACGTCGGGCGAGGTCGTCATCGACGGTACGCCGCTCACCAAAAAGAACCACCTGGAGATGGCTCGCAAGTATAGTTCCATGGTGTTTCAGCAGTTCAACCTGTATCCCAACATGACGGTGCTGGGCAACCTAACGCTCGCGCCCATCAAACTGCAAAAGAAGAGCAAGGAGGAGGCGACCGAGATCGCCATCGCCGCGCTCAAGCGCGTTGGCATGGCGCATAAGGCCGGCGAGTATCCGCAGAACCTCTCGGGCGGTCAGCAGCAGCGCATCGCCATCGCCCGTGCCCTGTGCACCAAGCAGCCCATCATCCTGTTTGACGAGCCGACCTCGGCGCTCGACCCCGAGATGGTCCAGGAGGTTCTGGACGTTATGATTGAGCTTGCGCAGGAGGACATCACCATGATCTGCGTGACGCACGAGATGGGTTTTGCGCGCCAGGTGGCCGACCGCGTCATCTTTATGGAGGACGGCCGCATCCTGGAGGAGGGCACGCCCGAGCACTTCTTCGATAACCCCGAGAACCCGCGCTGCCGCGAGTTCCTGTCCAAGATTCTGCACTAGGCGCGGTGATGGACATGACGGATATGACGAGGGCGGCCGTGTCGCGCCGCCACTTTTTGCAGCTGGCTGGCGCCGGCATGCTTGCGCTGACGGGGACCGCGCTTACCGGTTGCGGCAACTCCACCAGCGGCGAGGGCTCCGACAAGGGGTCTAAGCTTGCGGCTATCAAGTCGCGTGGCCATCTGAATGCCGGCGTTAAGAAGGACGTTCCCGGCTATGGCTATTACGACACTGCCAAGGGTCGCTTTGAGGGCATGGAAGTCGATTTGTGCTACCAGATCGCCGCTGCCGTCTTTGGCGTGAGCTACAAGGAGGCCCGTGCCCAGGAACTTGTCGAGTTTACCGACGTAACGCCCAAGACGCGCGGTCCGCTGATCGATAACGGCCAACTTGACGTGGTCGCGGCGACCTACACCATCACCGACGAGCGCAAAAAGAGCTGGGATTTCTCGACGCCGTACCGCACCGACTACGTGGGACTCATGGTCAAGAAGCGCTCGGGTTTTACCTCGATTGAGGACCTGGACGGCAAGGTTATTGGCGTGAGCCAGGGTGCCACCACGCAGGGCCTGATCGAGCAGATGATCAAGGACAACGGCTTTAGCTGCAAGCCCGAGTTTAGGGCCTTTAGCGGCTACCCCATCATCAAGAGTTCGCTCGACGCCGGCAATATCGACGTCTTTGCCATGGACCGCTCCACGCTGGCCGGTTACATGAACGAGACCGTTGAGCTGCTGCAGCCCGAGGTCAAGTTTGGCGAGCAGGGCTACGGCGTGGCGACCAAGAAGGGCTGCGACCTTTCGGCTGTGGTCGATCAGGTGGTTTGCGATCGCCTGGCCGATGGCTGGCTCGACCAAGAGGTCAAGACCTGGGGTCTTGTATAGGCGCATCGTCCAAGGAAGGAATCAAATGCTCGAAGGATTGTTTGACGCCGACCGCTGGTCGACGACATTTCAAAACATGGGGCCCTTCTGGGAGGGCTTTGGCGTGACGCTGCAGGTGGTCGTTGCCGGTCTGCTGCTGTCGCTGGTGCTGGGCACGCTGCTGGGCGTGTTCTCTACCACTCGCTCGCGCGTGCTGCGCGCCATAAGCCGCGTGTACGTGGAGTTTTACCAGAACACCCCGTTGCCCGTGCAGGTGCTCTTTATGTACATGGCCGGTCCGCAGTTTTTGCAGGCCATAACCGGTGCCGACCAGCCGGTGCGTATCGCGCCGTTCGTGCTGGGCTTCTTGGGCGTGGGTCTGTATCATGCGGCCTACATTTCGGAGGTCATCCGCACCGGTATCGAAGCGGTTCCGCGCGGTCAGATGGAGGCGGCTCAGAGCCAGGGCTTCACCCGTGCGCAGGCGTACTGGTACATCGTGCTGCCCCAGACATTCAAGATCATTCTGCCGCCGCTGTGTAACCAGGCGCTCAACCTGGTCAAGAACACGTCGGTGCTGGCGCTTGTGGCCGGCGGCGACCTTATGTACCGCTCCGACAACTATGTGAGTCTGTACGGTTACCTGCAGGGATACATCGTCTGCTGCCTTATGTACTTCATCATCTGCTTTCCGCTCGCCATGCTGGTGCAGTGGCTCGAGCGCCGCTCCAAGGAGCGTCCGCGCGGCGTGAGCCTGGCCGAGCTGGGGCTCGACAACGTAGAGGAGGCCTAGCGCATGGAAATCTTCAACGCGACCAACCTGCTCTACATTTGGGGCGGCTTTGTTAAGACGATCGAGATCTCGGCGCTGTCGATCTTTTTCTCGCTCATCTTTGGCACGGTGCTGGCGCTCGTTAAGAGCTATGCGCCCCGCCCGTTCCGTATTTTGGTGAGCGCCTATATCGAGCTGTTCCGCTGCACGCCGAACCTGCTGTGGATCCTGTTTATCTACTTTACGGTACAGGGTTTGGACATTGTGATTTCGACCATCGCCTTTACGCTGTTTACCAGCGCCGTTATGGCCGAGATTGTGCGCGGAGGCCTCAACTCGATTCCGCGCGGCCAGTTTGAGGCAGCGCAGAGCCAGGGCTTCGGCTTCTTTGCCACCATGCGCTACATCATTCTGCCGCAGACGTTTAAGACGATCATTCCGGCGCTGTTTAGCCAATGCACGACCGTCATCAAGGACAGCTCGTATCTTTCGGGCATTAACGTGGCCGAGCTCATGTACACGGCAAACGTCGTGATGGCCCACGCGATCGACCTGTCGCAGGTGCTTATGCTCTACGGCCTGGTTTTCGCGATGTACTTTGTGCTCAACTTTGGTATCTCGCTGCTGGTCCGAGCGTATCAACGTCGTATTGTGGCAGCGTAGAATGTGACAAAGGGACTGTCCCTTTATCACATAGAGAAAGGAATCGCGATGAGCGATCTGGAGAATAAGAAGAATCCTGTGGTCATTACCATCGCGCGCGACTTTGGCGCCGAGGGCCACGAGATTGGTCGTATCCTCGCCGATGAGCTGGGGATTCCGCTGTACGATAACGAGCTGCTGGTGCGTGCTTCGCTGCGCGCGGGTGAGTCGCTCGACAAGATGGCCGCCTACGACGAGCGCCTGGCCGTGGAGAACATGGCGTTTCTGCCCGACCGCTACGATGCGCGCTCGTACTCGGATAAGTTGTTCCAAAAGATGAGCCAGGTGATTTTGGATCTGGGCGAGACCGAGAGCTGCATTATCGAAGGTCGTCTGTCCGATTACCTGTTGCGTAACAACCCCAACCACATTGCCGTGTTGGTGACCGCACCCTTTGAGGACCGCGTCGAGATCGTGCGCAAGAAGCGCGGACTTAACAAAAAGAAGGGCGCCAAGTTGGTCAAGCAGCAGCAGAAGGCGCGCGAGGCGTTCTATAAGCGCTATAGCGCCGGCAAGTGGAAGATGACGAGCGGTAAAGACATCGTCGTCAACCGCGCCAAGCTGGGCCGCGAAGGCTGCAAGGACGTCATCGCCGCGGCCTACCGCTACAAAGTAGCGCAGCTCGAAGGCTAACCGACCAAAACCACCACAAAGGGGACAGGCACCTTTGTGGTGGTTTTTGTTTTAGGCGGAGAAAGTCAACTGGTTCTGCCGGGGCCGATTGCTCAAAGAACTCAAGGATGCTCAAATAACTCAA